>SFKP01000031.1 GCA_004553715.1 Clostridiales bacterium | reverse complement strand
TCCATCAATATTTCCATTAGATAATTCTTTTTCTTTATCTGCTTCTTCTTGTGTCTTTTTTGCTGCTTCTCCTGCATAATCAAATAATTTGCCATCAGTAGCAATTCTGATTGTTACTACTACTAGTATTAGCATTACTATTATTGTTATAACTAATGCTATTAATGTAATACCATTATCTTTTTTCATTTCTTTCACCTCCTATTTTTCTTTTGTTTTTATATTATTTTGTTAAATAATATCATAAATAATTATTTTCCAACAATATTAAAGAAGTTTCCTCCAGAAGTGTTGTTTATTGTTGAATTGTTTCCAAGTTCTTCATTCTCTGCTTTAGAGCTCTGCAAAGAATATGGCTCAATCTTACCTGGATTATACTCATTGTTGTTTTTATATGTATTTAAATCTTTTCCATCTATTTGATAGGTTTTTACTATTTTATCTTCTTCTTTTAATATGGTTTCTATTTCTTGTTCTACTTCTTCTGGTAGGACATATGCATCTACTTTACTTGGTATTGTTTTATTTATTGGGTTATAATCATAAAATACAAAGGCTGTTATTAAAACAATCACAACAAATAATAATAGTATTATACCAATCTCTTTAATCACTGATTTAATCATAATTTTCTCCTAATTAAAACTTATTTCTAATCCGTAAACTTTAAATGTTGCCTCTAACCTGTTTGGTCCATAAGAAGTTTTTGTAGTTGTATTTGATGTGGTACTGCTAGCATTCTCCTCGTTTTTTGAGGTAGTCGAAGATCCCCCATTCGTTTTTGTAATAACAATAATTTCTGAATATGGGTCTTCTCTATCTGTAGTTGTTCCATCTGCAGTAGTATCAGTTGTTGTTGTTGTACTGCTATCTGGTATCATTTTAAAATCTGCAATTCTAAAATTTAAATTAGTATCTTTTTCAATATCATATATAAAATCTGTTACATTTATATAGCTACCAACAATATTAAAACTTAAATTATATGTACCGTTTCCAGCATCAATAACATCCATTTTCATTTTTACTTTTCTGTTATCAGCATAATCTCCAAGTTTCGTCCATAAATATTCTATTTTATATTTATTTATTTGAACAGAATTAACATCTACTTCATTTCCTAAATATTTAATTTTCTCATTATATTTATCATATTTATCTTTTGCTATATTTAAAGAACTTATAGACTCTTTAAGATTATTTAGTTCACTTGGATATTCTTTATTTGTTTTTTCTATTGCTTGCTCTTTTTTTTCGTCTAATTCTATACTTTTTTGCTTAATTTCTGTAACACTACTTATATGAATGTTTCCCAAGGAAATTCCTTTAAAGCAAGTGAAATATAACATTATACATAACAATATAAAAATTATAGTTGTTAATATTTTTTTCATAATACCCTCACCTTCTTTAGTATGGCAATTCTCCCGTTATTTCTATTGTTATAACTCCATTATTATTTGTTCCTGATGTTGAAGTAACATTTGTAAGGACCACATCATTTTGGATTGCTGCTTTAAAATATCCTAATTGTTGATATTCTTTTGATTCAGCAATTATTTTTATTTTTTTATTTGAAGTATTTTCTATTGATAATATTTGTACCTCTGATGGAACCAAAAACATTATTTGATTTAGAAAATTCGGTATAGCATTTTTCCTAGAAATATTTTCTGCATAACTATTTTCCTTTTCTTCAATTTTTTCTAGTAGAGTAGTATATTGCGTTGTTTTTTTGTTAACTGAAACAGCATTTTCTTTTACTGTTTCTATTTTAGTGTTTGTATCTTCAATGACCTGATTAGCCTCTTCTATCTTTGATGTTATTCCTTTATTTAAAAAAGTTGTTACTCCTATATATACTATCAAAGCCATTAAGACTGCTGATATTGACCTTGTTATTCCTTTCTCAATCCAATCAAAATTTCCACTTACATTAAATTTTATTTTTGATGAAGAAATACTTTTCTTTGGCGAACCCTTGCCAATCTCTATAGTTAATATTTCTTTTATTGTTTCCAATATTTCATTACGATTTAAGAAATTAATAGCAGTGTCTTGTTTTGGTGTTAATCCTTCTAGTGCAACAGCTATTGCAGAGTTTACTTCAACATAGTCTTTGATATTAATTTTTAGATTTGCTTTTTTTGCAAAAAATGGTACTAATATCTCACATTTTTTATCCATAAAATTTTCTTGAAAATATAAGTCTATATTATTTATAATTGCTCCAGTACCTGTTATATATATATTATTAATGTCAACATTTGATTTTTCTATTATTTCCTTTGTTTTCTCCATAATTGTATATATATCTGGCATTATATAATCCAAATAATCGTTTTCCTCTAGTTGTAGATTTTGTCCTGCTTTTGTATAAATAGTAGTATTTTTACAAATTTCATATGCTTTCGAAAAAGAATTTTCTCTCTCTGCAATGTTATTTATAATTTTTTGCATTCCTTCGTCTAATGTTTCTATAATGTATGGTTTACCATCTAATAAAATTGTAATTGTAGTTTTTGCTTCTAAATTTATTATTAGAGAATTTTGTGCATCTTTTTCTACTGCTAAATTTGCTATTGATGTTGCTATTGGAGAAATATTAGATGTTCTATATTTGTCTAATAGTTGCATTCTCTCTACAATGTTTGCTTTATCTACATAAGCATATAATACTTTAAATTTATCATTATCATCAAGATTTGGCATTGTAATATATCTATATTCAAGGGCTTTACTGTTTTTTGTTTGTTCATTGCAAAAATAGTCAAACTCTGTACTAATAGCCTTATCCAAGTCTCTTTTGCTTAATAACCTAAAAATATTCCTAGACACATATTTTTCATTTGCAATATTAACACTAATAGGAGTTTTAAAACTATATGTTTCTCTCACAATTTGCTCAATTGTTTTTTCTAAATCATCAAAAAACTTTACTCCATAAGCTTCGATTTTTATGTTGTCTTTTTCTTTTGAAAGTTTAGCATATTTTATTAAATTGTTCTCAATATATAATCCTAAACAATTTGACATTTTTTCTCCTCTTTTGAATATTTCTGCATGATATCTATACTTATTATTTTACAATTTTTTTAACATAAGTCAATAAGTTTAATGTAATTGTAATTTATTTGTAATGCTTTTGTAATATTCTTTTTGTATATTTTTCTAAATTTAGGCAATACTAGTATTTAACTATATTATTGGAGGTCTATAACATGGAAAATTTAAAACATATAAAAATAACAGGAGTATCAGATATTTCTTGGAAAGATGCTATATTAAAAGCAATTTCTGGTGCTTCGAAAACCATCGATTATATTTCAAATATCAAAGTATTAGAACAAACTGCTAAAATTGATGGTAATAAAATTATTGAATATTATGCAACTATTGAGTTGACATTCAGCATAGATGAAAACAGGTAAGGAGGATTGTTATGAAACCTATAAATACAAATAAAGAATATCAAGAATATGTAAATAAAAAATCGCCCAATTCTCCAATTTTCAAAAACTGTTTTAATAGTTTTTGGACAGGCGGTTTGATTTGTGCAATTGGGCAAATAATAATGGAAGTTTGTAAATACAATGGGCTTGATACTACAGCAAGTTCTACTATTGTTTCAATTTCACTAATATTTTTAAGTGCATTTTTAACCGCTTTAAATGTCTTTAATAAGATTGGTAAAATTGCAGGTGCCGGCTCGCTTGTTCCAATTACTGGTTTTGCCAACTCAATTGTTTCCCCTGCTATGGAATACAAATCAGAAGGGTATGTAATGGGAGTTGGAAGTAAAATGTTTACAGTAGCAGGTCCCGTACTCGTATATGGAATTTCGTCTTCTATATTAGTCGGAATAATCTATTTGATTTTTAGCACTTAATCGTATGTGTAATTCTGTTTCCAGAATTGTAGTGAATAGTAAAGATTATTCATTAATTAAATAAATCAGAAAGGAGAATTTATAATGAAAAAAATAGGTAATCAGACTTTAAAATTTGATAATCCAGTTAATATTTTAGAAACAGCTTCAATTGTTGGTCCCAAAGAAGCTGATGGGCCTATGGCAAAATATTTTGATAAATGTTTAGAAGATGAATTTTGGCAAGAAAAAACTTGGGAAAAAGCTGAAAGTAAAATAATTAAAGAAACTGTTAATATGAGTATTGTAAAAGCAAATATATCTGCTACTCAAATTGACTATTGCTTTGCGGGTGACTTATTAAATCAATGTATTTCTTCAAGTTTCGGCTTAAGAGATTTAGGTATTCCTTTTTTCGGAATATTTGGTGCATGTTCTACTTTTGTAGAAGGAATGCGGACTGGCTTCTTGCCTTATAGATGGTGGTGCTGCAAATTACGCATTATGTGCCGCCTCTAGCCATTTTTGTAGCGCTGAAAAGCAATTTAGATTTCCACTAGAATTAGGAAACCAAAGGCCTCCTTCTGCACAGTGGACAGTTACAGGAAGTGGTGCTACTATACTTTCCAAAGTTGGAGACGGACCAAAAGTTACACATTTTACTCCTGGTAAAATTGTAGATATGGGCATAAAAGATGCAAACAGTATGGGAGCCGCAATGGCACCTGCTGCATTGGATACACTTGTCACACATTTTAAAGATACTGGTAGAAATCCTAGTTATTATGATGGAATTTTTACTGGTGATTTAGGAACTATCGGTAAAGAAATTCTTACCGAACTAGCACTTACAAAGGGTTATAACATAAAAAATAATTATGATGATTGTGGAGTTTTAATGTTTGATAGGAAAAGACAAGATGTGCACTCTGGTGGTAGTGGCTGTGCTTGTATTGCTACTATATTTTCAGGATATTTATTTAACAAATTAAAACAAAAAGAATATAATAAAATTCTTTTAATTGCAACAGGTGCCTTAACAAATAGCACAACCGCTCAGCAAGGTGAATCGATACCTGGCATTGCACATGCTATTTCAATAGAATTTTAAGAAAAGGGGAAATTTATATGCAGGATTTTTTTAATAATTTTGATTGGTTAATGCTTTTAAAATCATTTGTAGTAGGTGGTTTAATTTGTATTATTGGTCAAATTTTAATTGATAAAACAAAACTTACTCCAGCAAGGATACTTGTTGCTTTCGTTACAGCTGGAGTTATTTTAGGAGGAATAGGAATATATCAAAAATTAGTTGATTTTGCTGGTTGTGGCGCTACAGTCCCTCTTACCGGGTTTGGCAACCTTCTTGCAAAAGGTGCAATTGAAAAAACTAAAGCAGATGGTTTTATAGGAGCATTTACTGGTGGCACAGCTGCAGCTGCTGGTGGAATTGCCGCCGCAGTCTTCTTCGGCTACATTGCATCTCTCATATCGAAACCAAAAATGAAAAAAGAGTAGTTTTTCTACTCTTTTAATATTCATATTTCACCTATCAAATCATATTCTTTCACATCTGTGATTTTGCATTTTTCCCAAGTTCCAGTTTTCAAATTTTTATTTGTTTTAATAAACACTTCTCCATCTGTATCTGGAATGTCCATATATGTTCTTCCTACATATAATTTTCCATCATAATTTTTATTTTCTATCAAAACTTCATATTCTTTACCTATATATTTTTTCAGATTTTCTTTTGAAATTTCATTTGCCAATGTCATTATTTTATCAAATCTTTTCTGTTTTGTTTTATAGTGTACTTGTTCTGGCAATCTTTCTGCAGGAGTATTGTCCTCTTTTGAATATTTGAAAACTCCCAATTTATCAAAATATCCTTTACCTACAAAATTATATAATTCTTCAAAATCTTCTTCCGTTTCTCCTGGAAATCCGACTATGAGTGACGTTCTAAGTATAGCATTTGGAAGTTCTTTTTTTATCATTTCTAATTTTGAAATAATATCTTCTCGAGTTGTCCTTCTGTTCATTTTTTTTAATATTTTATTTGAAATGTGCTGAATTGGGATATCAAAATATTTGCATATTTTATCATTGTTTTTTACAACTTGTATAAGCTCTTCAGTAATGCTTTCAGGATATGAATACAAAAACCTTATCCATTTAAAGCCTTCAATTCGGCAAAGCTTTTCTAATAATTCTGCAAGTTTTGGCTCTCCATATATATCTACTCCATATTTTGTTGTATCTTGAGCAATAACTATTATTTCTTTATATCCTTTTTGAGCAAGCAACTCTGCTTCATCTAAAATATCCTCCATCTTTCTACTTACGAAAGGTCCCCTTATATATGGAATTGCACAATATGTACATCTATTGCTACAACCTTCTGCTATTTTTAAATACGTAGTAGTATTCCCTGTAGAAATTACTCTATTTAAATAGTCTAATTTTTGAGACATCTTCTCTTGTTTAATTAGTTTCCCTATTTCTTCTGCAAAAGTATTATATTTATTTATTGGTATAAATAAGTCAACCTCCGGAAGTGCTTTTTTTAGCTCTTTTTGATATCGTTCTACTAGACACCCCATAACTATTAGATATTTGCAAATTCCTATTTTTTTATATTTCGCCATTTCCAGTATTGTATCTATTGCTTCTTGTTTTGCAGATTCAATAAATCCGCATGTGTTTACTACTATTACTTCTGCCTTTTTTACATCATTTACTATTTCATAATTTTCATCTTTAAATACACCTATTGCCATTTCAGTATCTATCAAATTTTTAGAGCAACCTAGGTGCACAAATCCTACTCTCATTTATTTCCTCCTATTTTATTATCAACCATTTCTAATTTTTCTTTTAGAATTTTATATATATTTTCATCTACTTTGTCTTCATCATTTGCTTCATACTTTTCTACTTCTTTCCTTACATCTAACACCTCATAACTTCCCATTACTTTATTGTAATTAATATATGACGGAGTATAGGTTATTTTAGATATATATGTTTCATCCGTTTCACTAGATTTTGTAATTTGAATATTTACAATTAAACCTATCTTTGCATTTTCATAATCATCTGAAGATAAGAAATTTCCCATTGCATATGCTACAAAGACATTTTTTTGATTACTATTTTCCCTCATTTCCATGTTTTGAATTTCAATTGGATGAGAGCCAATAATAACATCTACTCCACATTTTATTGCATAATTAACCAAATCTTTTTGTTCATCATTTGCATCACTCGATTTTAAACTTCCACAATGTAAATTTAAAAATATAAAATCTGCCCCATTATTTTTTGCTTTATCAATATCTTCTTTCATGTTGTTTTTGTTTATTATATTCACTGAATATTTATATTCTTCTGAGACCTCGAAATTTGTACCATAAGTGTAAGATAAAAATGCTAATTTAATCCCATTTATTTCTTTTATCAGGATATTATCCTTTTCTTCTGGAGTTCTATTAGTTCCCACGGTTTCTATTTTATGTTTCTCTAAAATATCTTTAGTCGAAATAATTCCTTCTATACCATAGTCAAAACTGTAATTAGTAGCTGTACTTAATACATCTATTCCTATTAATGATAGTGTTTCTGCTAAACTTGTAGGTGCATTATGCTTACCTTTACTTGAATATGGACTATCTGCGAAATTTGTTTCTAATACTCCTATACATAAGTCTGCAGTAGATGTTTTATCTATTATCTTATGAAAATTCCTATAAAATATATAGTTATCTTGCTCTGAATTATATACTGAATTCAAAAGCTTTTCCTCGCAAAAAATACTTCCTATAATTTCTATATTAATATTTGTATCCTCTTGTTTTTTTAGTTTATCTGCTTCTTTGTTAATTTCTTCAAAGAGTATCTCTAAATTTGGATTAGTACTAGTCTCGTCTTTATTATGCTTTTTGGCTACCATAAATTTAATCATTAAAAAAATGCACAAAAGTGCAATAATAGCAATGCCTACTATTAATAGCACTTTTTTATTTATAATATTTAATTGACTTCTTCTACCTCTTGGATTTCTTGACACTTTTCTTCTCCTTTGTTATCCCAATCATTATTGCACATATTTTTTCTTGTCATTTCTAATAAATTTAATTTGGTAAATCCTTCAATTTGGCATTTTGTTCTGTCCTTATTTAATTCCTGTTTTAATAGACTTTCAATATTTTTCTTATTTTCTTCATTAAACATATCTATGTAATCAATTATTATTATACCACCTATGTCTCTAAGTCTTAATTGTTTAGCTATCTCTATTGTTGCTTCTTTATTTACCGTAAATACAGTGTCTTCTTTGCTCTTTTTACCAATATATTTTCCTGTATTTACATCAATTGCAGTTAAAGCCTCGGTTTTATCAATTGTTATAAATCCCCCACACGCTAGCCAGATTTTTCTATATGACATCTTTTTTACTTGTTCTTCTATTGAATACATTTTTAATAAATCTTCATTTTCTTTTAAAACTGTCTCTATATTAATATTATTATGAGTCAATATTTGTTTTATTTTTTCGTAAATGTTTTTGTCATTTACAACAATTCTATCTAAGCCTCTGTCTATTATATCAATTATAGTTCTTCTTATTAAAGCATTATTATCATATAATAACTTTTCTTTTCCTAGTTTTTCTTTCTCTTTTATTTTGTCCCACTCTTCTAATAATATATCTATCTCTTGCTTTATTTGTTCTGTAGTTGCATATTTACTTGCAGTTCTAATAATAGCGCCAATTCCCTTTGGTAAGCATGTTGCAACAAAACTCTTTAATTTTTCTCTTGTTTCATTATCTTCTATTTTTTGTGATATTGTTATATAATCTGCATCTGGTAAAAGTGCTATAAATCTTCCTGGTAAATTTACATGAGTAGATACTTTTGCACCTTTTGTTAAAGTTCCATCCTTTTTTATTTGAATCAATATTTTTTGTTGTGGCTTTAAAAGATCTGAAATTTCTATTCCTTCAGCTTTTCTGTTTGCATCTATATCTCTTGGCAATAGCTCTTTTACTTTTATTATAGCATTTTTTTCTTCTCCTATGCCTGGTATTATATCTTTTACAACCCCTAAGTAAATATTTCCTTCAAGTCTTTTTTGATTCTCGTGTTCTTCATGTCTTTCCAATAATATACCATTATTTACTAGCATAATTGTTTTTAAATTTTTTTCCTGATTTATTAATATTTCGATCATTTATATGTTCCTTCCGTTAAACTCATTCATAGCTATATCAATACCTTTTTCGATTATTTTGATTGTTCCTTCTGAAGCTGTTTCTATACTCTTATCTAATTTTTCCTTTTCTTCTTTTGGCATTTTTTTAATAACATAATTTATTAGATTTTCTTTTTCTTCTGGCTTTCCTATACCTATTCTTATGCGTGGAAACTCTTCTGTACCAAGGTTTTGAATAACTGATTTCATTCCATTATGAGTACCACTACTTCCATGTTTTTTTATTCTAATTTCACCAATTGGCAAATCTATATCATCATATATAACAACTGTATTTTCGTTACTTATTTTATAGAAATTTTTTATTGCAATAATAGCTTCTCCACTTAAGTTCATATATGTCTGTGGCTTTACTAACAAGACCTTCTCATCATTTAGTTTTCCTTGTCCATATAATGCTTTAAATTTTAATTTATCTAATTTAATATTTAATTTTTTTGAAAGAATGTCTATTACATTAAACCCAATATTGTGCCTTGTCATAACATATTCTTCCCCTGGATTTCCAAGTCCCACAATTAAATACATCTTATATTATTCTCCTTCATATTTATAATTTCTCTTTGGGAAAACTGGTGTTCCTGAACCATTTTCTAGTGCTTTTATTATAGTGTCTACTCTAATTGGTAATCCTTTTGTTTCATTTTGAATAAAGCTTAATAGATATTTTTTATATTCTTTCGGTGTTATATCATATAAATCGACTAAATAAGCAAGCATTCTATACATATCTGAACACCTTCTAATAGATGGGGTTGACATTATACTGCCTTTCCTGTTTCTGTAATAGTTAAATGTTGGAAATTCTCCATATTTAGTAGTTTTTGATAATATAACTGCTGTCATAGAATATACCATATCTTCATAATAAATGTTTTCCATAAATTTTATATTGTTTTCTAATAAAAATTCTCTTCTCCAACATTTACTTGGAACTGAAAAATTAGCATCACAAGTTAATCTTGCTTCTTTTGTTGAATTTTCTTTAGTTGAAAGATGTGTTTTGTTAAATCCTCCAATGTCTTGGTATCCCAAGAATACAATGTCTGGCTTATCTGCACCTATTAGTTCATTTATTCTTGATAATGTATTTTTCTCGTATAAAGTATCATCTCCATCTAAATGGACAATATATTCTCCTTTAGCTCTTTCAATCCCAATGTTTCTTACTGCTCCTAAGCCTTTGTTTTCAGGATTTGCAATTACAATTATTCTTTCATCATTTATCTCTTTTATTTTTTCAAGTGTTGAATCTACTGATTTATCATCAATCACAATTAATTCATAATTTTTAAAGTCTTGTTCTAATACACTTTTTATCGCTCTTTTTATATAGTCTTCTATGTTATAGGCACTAATAATTATACTAAATCTTTTTTCCATTTTTATTACATTCCTTTCTAATACACAATCTCAGTCGGAAAAGAATAAAATTATTTTTTAACCTTTTTCTCTTTAAAGATTCCTTGCCATCTGAATACCTGAGCATGATGCCATCATCAATCCTCTTGTCATACCTCCGCCATCTCCTATAGAGTATAATCCTTTTATATTTGTTTCAAAGTTTTTATCTATTACTACTTTATTACTATAAAATTTAATTTCTGGTGCATATAATAAGTTATCTGGATGTGCAAAACCTTCTACTACTTTGTCTACTGCTCTTATAAACTCTAATATACTTACCATTGTTCTATATCCTAATGCAAAAGTAATATCTCCTGCTACTGCAGATTTTAATGTTGGCTTAACTGTATTTTTTTCTAATTCATAATCCCAAGTTCTTTTTCCTCTATAAATATCTCCTAATCTTTGGACTACAATGTTTCCTGCCCCTATGCTGTTTAGGTTTTTAGCAACATTACGGCCATATTCTATAGGCTTTTTAAATGGATGTGTAAAATGATGAGATACAAGTATTGCTAAATTTGTATTTGTACTTTTTCTTTCTTTATATGAATGTCCATTTACTAGAGTTAAATCATTATCATAAACCTCTGCTGAAACGAATCCACTAGGATTTTGGCAAAAAGTTCTTACCTTATCTCTAAAAGGTCCTACTCTTCCCGTAAATTTTGCTTCATACATATATTTGTTTACATCTTTCATTATTTCATCTGGAAGTTCATATCTTATACCAATATCTACGATTCCTGTTTCCGAATTGATACCATGGTTTTCACACATATCAACTAGCCAATTTGCACCTTTCCTGCCAACTGCTAAAACCACTTTATCCGAATAAGCAATTGTTTCTGTTTTTGTTTCATCATCTATATATTTAGATTCTTTGTATTTAATACCTTTTATACATCCATCTTCTACTATTAGATCTGTAACAGCTGTTTCAAATAGCATTTCAATATTATTATTCTCTAAATATTTTTCCATCTTGAAATATACTTCATGGCTTTTTTCTGTTCCTAAATGTCTGATTGGAATATTTATTAATTTAATTCCTTCTTTATGAGCTCTTTCATTTATCTTTGCAATTTCTTCTTTATATTCAGTACCCTCTAAATGCTTGTCCGCTCCGAACTTAAGATAAATATCATCGGCATAATCTATAAGTTTTTTTGTTTCTGGAACTCCTATGTATTTATGAATATTTCCTCCAACGTGGATTTCATCATCTTCTGGATTATATAAAGATAATTTTCCATCTGAAAAAGCTCCTGCTCCTGAAAATCCATTTGTTATATTACACATTGGTTTGCAATGTATACATTGCTTGGTTTTCTCTATCGGACAATTTCTATTTTCAACTCTTTTTCCTTGGTCTATCAATAATATTTTGTTGTATTTTTTTAACTGAATAAGTTCATAAGCACAAAATATTGAACTTGGCCCCATTCCTACTATAATTACATCATATTTTTCTTGCATTGAAAGCACCTCTTTCTGACTTAAATACTATACCATAAAAATACTAATTTTTCAAGTTTTTGCCTATTTTTACATCATTTATTATTGTAATTATTCTTTTTATCGATTCTTCAAAAGTCATGTTAGTTGTATCTATCTCTATCGCATCTTCTGCTTTTCTTAATGGTGAGATTTCTCTTTCTGTTTCCAATTTGTGTCTTTTCTTAATATTTGCTAGTATTTCTTCATAAGACATATTTATTCCTTTTTCTAAATTTTGATTATACCTTCTTCTTGCTCTTTCTTCTTCTGAAACTTCTATGTATAGTTTTACATCAGCATTTGGAAAAATTGTTGTTCCAATATCACGTCCTTCCATAACTATATTCCCCATCTTTCCCATCTCTTGCTCCAGTTCTTTCAATTTTTCTCTTATTTCTCCCACTGCTGCAAATTCTGCCACTTTGTCATCTACATCTTTTGTTCTTATTTTGTCTGTAACATCTAATCCATTTAGAAAAACTTTTTGTCCTAAAGCATCGTTTTCAAATTTAATTTCTATATTTTCTAAAATTTCTGCTATTCCATCTTTATTTGATACATCTATCTTCTTATTTAATGCATCTAAAGTAACACATCTAAACATTGCTCCTGTATCTACATATACAAAATTTAACATTTTCGCTACCTCTTTGGCTACTGTGCTTTTCCCTGCTCCAGCCTCTCCATCTATTGCAACTATCAATCCCATTAAAATCATCCCCTTATAATTGTTTTTTTACTTATTTATTATATATTATTTATCGAACTCTGTCTATACTAGGCATCAAAATGTCTGCTTAGTAAATGTTTATTTATAAGTTCCATTTTAATGTTTTTAAAGATTTCTTATTGACATTAATTTTTTTTGGATTATAATTTATATTAATGGATTGGAAAATTTTAGCAATTTAATTTGAGCATAATTTGCTTATATATAGTTTTGTATATGAGGTGTATATATGTTAAATTTTGTTTTATGTGATGATAATATTCCTACATTAAAAAGGCTTTCTAAAATGTTAGAATCTATATTTATTACTCATAATATTGAAGCTCAAATTGGTTTAACTACATCTTTCCCTAATGAAGTTCTTGACTATGTGAGAATAACAACAGTTAATGTTGTAGTTTTAGATATTAATTTAAAATCAGATTTAAATGGTTGTGATTTAGCAGATGCCATTAGGAAGGAAAACAAAGAGATATATATTATATTTTTAACTGGACATTTAGAATATGCTCTTCTTGCATATAAATATAAAACTTTTGATTATTTGCCGAAGCCTATTACAGATGAAAGGCTTGAAGCAACTATCTTAAGGCTACTTGATGATTTGCATACTTCTAAAGCGCCATTTATAAAATTAAATAATAATAAAACAATTATAAATCCAAAAGAAATAAATTTTATAAAAAAAGATGGTATGAAAATTGTTTTTTGTGCCACTAATCATAACTATGAATTTTATAGTTCTTTTAAAAAAATCGAAAATTGTCTGCCAGACAATTTTGTTAGATGTCATAAATCGTATATGGTAAACTTAGATAATATCACTGGATATAATGCAAAAGATAATAGTATTATTTTTTCCAATAATTCAACTTGTTTTGTTGGGACAAAATACAAAGAAAATTTAAAGGAGGTCCTCCATAATGAATTTATTACAAAA
>SFKP01000004.1 GCA_004553715.1 Clostridiales bacterium | reverse complement strand
AATAATTAAATAATTAAATAATTATTTGTTTTTTATCTATTATCTACTATTTCTATTTTCTGTACCTCATTTAAATTTTTTAATGTTTTTTGTAATGACTCTATAATTAAATCTTTATTTTCATCTATTACACTAGAAAATTTAAGATACACTGTCCCATTCTCAAAGTAGGCTTCTTCTATTGTTATTTCAGCTGGGAATATTTTACAAAAATTCTCTCCTTTTGGTCCTTCTAGAAGCAGTTGTACCAAATATTTATAAGGATTATCTAACAAATTTTTCGAATCAATTTCTCTTTTTTCTTCTTCAATACTATTTGTTTCTGGATTACAGAAATACAAACTTATGACTGTTTTTCGTAATTCCTTATCAGAAATTTCTTCCTCTGGAATATATTCATTAATATTATTCTCATTATATTTGATATTTATATAAACTAAATATCCTATTCCTAAAATTAATAAAATTAAAAATATAATTACAATATAAATTATTATTTTTTTATTTTTCATAATTACCTCCTTTTTCTAATAATATTTTTTTAATTTTTTATTATTCATATTTTTTTATTTTTTAATAATTAATTATTTTTTTATATTTATTATTTTTATTTAATTAATTCTTCGTTTTTTATTATTTATTTTTTTAATATATTTTTTATTTCTTTTTTTGCAATTTTATATCCTAATAAATATAATTCATCTATTTTATTTATTTCTAAAAGCGAAATCCCTTTGGTCTGTATTTTAATTAAATTAATAGCTCCTTCTAATTCATAATTTTTTAATTCGTGATTCATAATAGACACTGATTTGTTAACAACCTCTATTGCACTTTTACATTTTTTTCGCTTAATTTTATATCAATTATTTTTTCTAAATAATTACCATTATTTAATCCGGTTATTATTATTTTTCTCTTAAATAAAATACCATAAATTAATTTAAATATATTTCCAACATTAAACTTTGTTGCACTTTTTGCATATTTTTAAAAAAATAAGTATATATCTTCTGGCGTATATCCTGCTGCATATAAAGCAGCTACAATGCTTCCTGATGAAGTTCCTGATATAATATCAATATTTACATTTTCTTCTTCTAAAGCTTTTAGCACTCCAATATGTGCAGCTCCTTTTATTCCTCCTCCGTGATAAACACAATCCTATACCCATATATCCTCCGAACAAAAAAAGAATAATTATTTTTTAATAATTATTCTTTTTTTTTATTTTTATGATAACATTTATTAAATTTATCTTGTTTCTTCTTCTTTTTTGTAATTATTTCTATTTTGTAGTTGTAATCTTTGATTGTAAAAACTTGCATCGATAGAATTTTTAATTAATATGACCAATTGCTCGTCTGTTAATCCAAATTGATCTTGAGCCTTTTTAAATTCTTCTGAAAGTTTTATTCCAGATACTGTTCTGTTATCAGTATTAAGTGTTGCATTTATTCCTTTTTGTAAAAACACATTTATTGGATGATTCTCATATCTTTCTATACTCTTTGTTTGTGCATTGCTCGTTGGGCAACATTCTAAAGGAATTCCTTCTTCTGCTAGTTTTCTCATTAGCTCTTCACTTTGTATTGCTGCTGTTCCATGTCCTATTCTTTTTGCTCCTAACCTAATTGCTTTTTCTATACTTTCTACTCCTGCAGCTTCTCCTGCATGAATTGTATATGGAACTCCATATTGTTTTGCTTTTTCAAATAAATTTTTATGATCTTCAACAGGAAATTGTTTTTCTGCTCCAGCTAAATCTATTGCACAAACACCTTTTTCTAAAAATCTTTTAGCTACATCTACTGTTTCTAAATTAATTTCTTCATTTTTTTTATCTTCTTTAGGACCTCTCATACAACATAATATAAGTTCTGTATGTATACCATCTACTTGTCTTAATCCTTCTAAAACAGCTGCTACAACTTCATCTTGTGTTAAACCTTTTTCTGTATGTTTCCCTGGTGCAAATCTTATCTCTGCAAGAACTACTCCATCTGCTTTCAAATCTTCTGCCAGTTCTTTTGCTGCTCTTGTTAAAGCTTCCTTAGTTTGTAAAACTTTAACAGGTATTTCAAATGCCTCTAAATATTGATTTAGATCTTTGCAATCTTCTGGTACAATACATTTTTTTAAATCTTCTTCTGTTAATTCTAAACCTTGTTCTTGTGCTAATTCCTTTATTGTTTGTAATCTCATAGATCCATCAAGGTGAACATGTAATTCTGCTTTTTTTATTTTTTTTATTTCTTCTAGAGTCAATTGATATTCCTCCTTACTTTTTTAACACATACATTTTATCATTTTTTACTTGTAAAAGCAATGGTTTTGATATTTTTTTATTATGTAAACGTTACTATTCAGACCAAAATTTTCAAATTAGTAGCTCCACGTGTCGGTTGCACTTTTCTTTTCGTGCTTTAGTCTAAGAAAAGAAAATGTCCAACCGACAGAAAGATGGAGCGAATTATATAGCGATTGGCCTGAACATTAACATGTAGACTTTTTATTTTTTTTGGCGGAATGGGTGGGATTCGAACCCACGTGCCACATTATATGGCTAACTGTTTTCGAGACAGCTTCGTTATGACCACTTCGATACCATTCCTTTTCCCTATACAATGAAAAAACAGCCAATATATTTGACTGCCTTTTTTGGCGGAGACGAGAGGCTTTGAACCTCCGCGGCCCTTACGAACCCTAGCAGTTTAGCAAACTGCCCCCTTCAACCACTTGGGTACGTCTCCATAAGAAAGGCATTTTACTTAGACTGTCTTCGAAGAAAGTTCGAAACATACGCCACTCGTATTCACTCGGGCAGACTAAGGTTGCCTAACCTTGTTGTATACGGAAAAATCGTTGATATTTCAAGAAGAAAGTCGATTCTTCCTATACAATAAAAAAATGGCGGAGAGGGTGGGATTCGAACCCACGGTGGGCTACAAACCCACGCCAATTTTCAAGACTGGTGCCATAAACCAACTCGACCACCTCTCCACATATGTGTGCTAATTTTCGCATCAGCACTATTTATATTAACATATTTTTTTATAGTTTGTCAATACTTTTCTAACTTTATTTTATGATATCTAAAATCCTAGATAATTCTTCGTTTGAAGAATATTGTATAACTATTTTCCCTGCTCTTTTGCCCGCATCTACTTTAACTTTTGTTCCGAAAAAACTTCTAAAAGAATCTTCAATTTCTCTACACATTGCATTATATCTGCTTTGTTTGACAGGATTTTCTTTTTCCTTCTTTTTTATTCTCATCTGTTTTTCAACTTCTCTTACACTATCTCCACTTTCTATCATGTATTTTGCAATTCTGTATTGTTCTTCTGGATCTTGTACAGCAAGTAAAGCTTTACAGTGACCTTCTGTTAGTTTTCCCTCTTTAACTAATTCTATTACTTTTGGATCTAAATTTAACATTCTAACAGTATTTGCTATACCACTTCTACTTATTCCTAATTTATCACTTAATTGTTGTTGTGTCATTGAATATTTTTCTAATAACTCTTTTAATGCCATTGCTTTTTCTATTGGATTCAAATTTTCTCTTTGAATATTTTCTATTAATGCAATTTCTTTATTTTCTTGTTCTGTATAATTTCTTATAATAGCTGGAATTTCAGTTATTTCAGCTTTTTTTGCAGCTCTCCATCTTCTTTCCCCTGCAACTATTCTATAATAATTATCTTCCTTTGTGACAATTATTGGTTGTATTACACCATATTCTTTTATAGAATTTGCTAATTCTTCTATTTTTTCATCATCAAAAATCTTTCTTGGTTGATTCCTGTTTGGTTCTACTTCTCTTAAATTTAGCTTTTGTACAACTTCTCCTTCTCTTATTTGTTCATCTTCAGCAATTTCATTGTTTGCAAATAATGCATCTAAACCTTTTCCTAACCCAGTTTTTTTCGCCATTTTAACAACCTCCTACTTTTTTCTAGTTTTCAATATTTCATTTGCTAGTTTTTCATAACATCTTGCTCCTTTAGACATTGGTGCATATTGTGTAATAGGCATCCCAAAGCTTGGTGCTTCACTTAATTTAACATTTCTTGGTATTATTGTTTTATAAACATTATCCTTAAAATATTTTCTTACTTCCTCAATAACTTGTGTTGATAAGTTTGTTCTAGCATCATTCATTGTTAAAACAACACCTTCAATGTACAAATTCTTATTCATTTGTTTTTTTATTAAATTAACTGTATTCATAAGTTGTCCTACACCCTCTAATGCATAATATTCGCATTGAATTGGTATAAGAATAGAATCAGCTGCAGTTAATGCATTTATTGTTAAAAATCCCAATGATGGTGGGCAATCTATAATAATATAATGATAATTGTCTTTTATTTTATTAAGGCTTTCCCTTAATTTATATTCTCTATTTTTTGCTGAAACTAGTTCTACTTCTGCTCCTGCTAGGTTTATATTAGATGGGCATATTCCGTAAGTTCTTAATTCCAGTATCAACTATTGCTTCATTTATATCAATTTCGTCAATAATAATATCATATGTAGATTTTTCTCTCTCTTTTGATATTCCTAACCCACTTGTGGCATTCCCTTGTGGATCCTCATCTATTAACAACACTTTTTTGCCTTTTTTTGCTAACACTGTGCTTAAATTTACTGCGGTTGTAGTCTTTCCGACTCCTCCCTTTTGATTTACTACTGCAATTATTTTCCCCAAAATTATCCCTCCTAAAACATGTACAATAATAATATAAAATTATTAAAAAGATGTCAATAACATTTGCATTTTTTTATAAAAAATTGTTATTAGATAATAATTTTTATAGATACAATAGCTAACTAATATCAAAATTTCGTGGTACAAAAAGTTGTCTGGCAGAAAAAAAACACCCATAAACTAGGCATTTTTTTAAGCTCGTTAGATGTGGAACAAGCTTATATTGGATATTTTTTAGCTGTACCTGCTTTCCTTGGATATTGCTTTGGTGTTTTAGATATTTTTCTTATTATTATGATGTTTCTCCTATCTTCTGAGCCAGAAAGTCCGAAACTTTCTACTTTTTCTATTTTCCCACCCAAAAGATTTATTGCTTTTTTTGCTTCTTCTAGCTCTTCTTCAATATTTGCCCCTTTCATGCAAATACAAATTCCATTTACTCTAGCAAAAGGTAATAGGTATTCTACTAAAATATTCATTGGTGCAACTGCTCTTGCAACACATACATCATATTTCTCTCTATATAATTTATCTTGACCAAAATCTTCTGCTCTTCCGTGAATTGCCCTAATATTTTTCAAATTATTCTTATTAATAACTTCTTGTAAAAAATTTATTCTTTTATTTAATGAATCTATAAGAGTTATTTCTGATAAATCATCCATTATTTTTATTGGAATTCCTGGGAAACCAGCTCCTGTTCCAACGTCAATAATTTTTTGTTGTTTAGTACCTATATAATTTAATATTGTTAATGAATCTAAAAAATGTTTTGTAATTACTTGCCCCGGCTCTACTATTGCTGTTAGATTTATCTTTTCATTCCATTCAATTAACAACTTCATATATTCAAAAAATTTCTTACATTGTTTTTCACTTACATCTATTTTTTGAGTTTGAAAGCTTTCTTGCAAACGATTTTTAAATTCTATATATTCCACTACTTAACCTCACTTTTTCGTTTTTTTAAATTGCTCTAAATAAATTAATAACACTGAAATATCCGCTGGTGATATCCCTGATATTCTTGAAGCTTGTCCAACGGAAACAGGTTTAAACTTATCTAATTTTTGAATAGCTTCTAGGCTTATTCCTTTTAAAGCTTTATACTCAAAATCTGCTGGTATTACTTTGTTTTCAAGCTTTTTGAATTTTTCTATTGCAGTTTCTTGTAAATTAATATAGCCCTCATATTTTATTTGTATTTCTACTTGCTCTTGCTCTGCTTTAGTAAGTTTTGGTCTTTCTTTATCAATAGTTTCTAAATCTTGATATGTTATTTCTGTTCTTTTTAATATCTCTGACATTTTAATTCCATTATTAATTGTCGATGTCCCTTTAGCTTCTAATATTTTGTTTATTTCATTTGTTGGTTTAATATTCGTGTTTTTTATGCGTTCTATTTCTTTTTTTATATTTTCCCTTTTCTTTAAAAACTTTTTATATCTTTTTTCAGAAATTAAGCCTACTTCATGTCCAATAGGTGTTAATCTTAAATCTGCATTATCTTGTCTTAATAAGAGCCTGTATTCTGCCCTAGATGTCATCATTCTGTATGGCTCGTTTGTTCCTTTTGTAACAATATCATCTATTAAAACTCCGATATAGGCATCAGAACGATGCAATATTACAGGTTCTTTTCCTTCTAATTTCAAACTTGCATTAACTGCCGCTTCTTCATACCCAGAAGTTCCATTTATTTGTCCTGCAAAAAACATTCCTTCTATCGATTTTAGTTCTAACGACAACTTCAATTGTGTTGGATTAATAGCATCATATTCTATTGCATACGCTGGTCTTGTAAATTCTACATTTTCCATTCCAGCAATTGTTCTATACATTGCTATTTGTACATCTTCTGGAAGTGATGAACTCATTCCTTGCACATACATTTCCTCAGTATCTATTCCCATTGGCTCTATAAAAATTTGGTGTCTTGGTTTATCGCTGAATCTTACTACTTTATCTTCTATGGATGGGCAATATCTTGGTCCTGTTCCTTCAATCTCACCTGAATACATTGGAGATCTTGATAAATTCTCTCTTATTATTTCATGTGTTCTTTCGTTAGTATATGTTAAATAACATGGTTCTTGTTTTATTTTTTTTGCCTTGTTTTCGAAAGAAAATGGAATAATTTCACTATCTCCTTCTTGAATTTCCATTTTAGAAAAATCTAAACTTCTTTTATTTACTCTAGCAGGTGTTCCTGTTTTAAACCTTACAGTTTCTATATTTAACTTTTTTAATATATCAGATAATTTATTTGCAGGGAAAACACCATCTGGTCCACTTTCGAAATTCGTTTCACCGTATGTATATTCTTCCTTTTAAATAT
The DNA here is from genome assembly GCA_004553715.1 of Clostridiales bacterium. Lineage (GTDB taxonomy): Bacteria > Bacillota > Clostridia > TANB77 > CAG-508 > SFKP01. The sequence goes on along the minus strand of SFKP01000004.1, from coordinate 32,449 downwards.
GTCCCTGTGGCTAAAATAACAGCTTTTACAGGATGCACTGCTCCAATGTTTGTTACTACTGCTTGTACTTCCCCATTTTCGACTATTATATCTACTATTTCTGCTTGTTTTATATATAAGTTTTCTTGTTTTTCTAATGTATGTTTCATTTCTGCTTGATAACGTTTTCTATCGGCTTGTGCTCTCAATGAATATACAGCAGGACCTTTTGATTTATTAAGCATTTTTGATTGAATAAAAGTTTTATCAATATTTTTACCCATTTCTCCACCTAAAGCATCTATTTCTCTTACTAAATGACCTTTAGATGTTCCTCCAATATTGGGATTACATGGCATATTTGCAATATTTTCTAAAGATATTGAAAACATTACTGTTTTGTGTCCTTTTCTTGCTGCAGCAAGTGCTGCCTCACATCCAGCATGTCCACCACCAATAACTGCTATTTCATAATCTTCTGCATCATATCTCATTTTTATTTCTCCTTTTATGTAAACTTTATTTTCCTAAACAAAATCTTGAAAAAATCTCTTTTATTATATCTTCTGAAACATTATCCCCTGTTATTTCTCCTAAGTTTTCAGCAATGTTTTTTATATTTATTGCTGTTATATCAAGTGGCATATTCCCTGATATGTCTTGCTTCGCGCATTGTGCACAATTTCTTGCTTTTTCAATCAATACTTTATGCCTTGTGTTTGTAATAATCGCAGAATCATCTATTTTAATTTCATCTAAATTAAACATTCTAACAAGTTCTTTATAAATTTCATCTATTCCTTGTTTATTTAATAAAGAAACTTTTATTACCTTTTTATTAGTTTTTTTAATTTCTTCTTTTTCTTCAAGATGCTTATCTTCTATATCTATTTTATTTAATAATATTATTGCTTTTTTATTCTTTATTGTCTCTAATATTTTCTTGTCTTCTTCTGTTAAATCTTTTGAATTATCAAAAATGGCAATTATTAAATCACTTTTTTCTAATAAGGCTTTTGCTTTTTCTATTCCTATTTGCTCTATTTTATTGTCTGTATCCCTTATACCCGCAGTATCTATTATTTTAAAAGGTATTCCTTCTATTAAAATTTCTTCTTCTATGCAATCTCTTGTAGTCCCTGCAATATCTGTCACTATTGCTTTTTCTTCTCTTGCTAGTTCATTTAATAGTGAAGATTTTCCTGCATTTGGCTTTCCTATTATCACTGTTTTAATACCTTCTTTTATTATTTTGCCATTGTCAAAACTTTTTTCCAAAGCTTTTAAATCACATTCTATCTCATTTATTTTTTCTTTTGCTTTTTTATTTGAAATAGTTTCAACATCATATTCTGGATAATCTATATTCGCCTCAATAAATGCCAATAATTCTAGCACTTTTGCCTTTATTTTATTTACTTCTTTTGATAAAAAGCCTTCTAATTGATTTACACTTGCCTCTGCTTCTTTTTGTGATTTTGCATTTATAATATCTGCAATAGCCTCTGCCTGTGATAAATCTATTCTTCCATTTATAAAAGCTCTTTTTGTAAATTCTCCTGGCTCTGCAATTTCTGCACCATTTTCTAAACATAAGTTTAAGATTTTATTCATAACAATAATTCCACCATGTGAATTTATTTCACACATATTTTCTGTTGTATAACTTTTAGGAGCAACAAAAAAACTAACCAAAACTTCATCAATTATTTTCTCTTCTGATACAATATTTCCATATTGCATTTTATAGCCTTCTATTTTTTTTGATTTATCCTTTGGTACAAATATTTTTTTAATTATATCAAAACTTTTTTCTCCACTTATTCTTATTATTCCTATTCCCCCTGTTGTTGGAGCTGTCGATATTGCTGCTATTGTAGACATTTTTAATTTCCTTTCTAAAATAAAAAGTTTTGCAATTTAAAGGATTTATACCTCATAAAAAGCAAAACTTTTTGTCTTTTAATTATTTTAAAGAAATTACCAATCTTCTATGTGGCTCTTCCCCTTTACTAAATGTTTTTATCTTGTCATTATTTTGTAAAGCTGTGTGTATTATTTTTCTTTCATAAGCTGTCATAGGCTCTAAAGTTATTGGTTTTCTTGTTCTTATTACTGTTTTTGCCATTTTTTCTGCAAGATTTTCTAAAGTTTTTATTCTCTTTTCTTTATATCCACTTACATCTAAGAAAACTTTAGCTTTTAAATTTTGCTCATTATTAGTAATTACAGATAATATATTTTGAAGAGCATTTATTGTTTCTCCTCTATATCCAATCAAATAGCTGATTTCTTCACCATCTAAATTAACTAATATTTCTGTATTTTCTATTTTTGTTTCAAATTTTATATCTTCTGGTAAAAAGCTTTTTAAAAAATTTTGTATTTTTTCTTCTGCTTTTTTTAATTCGTCTTCTTCCATAATTTTTTTTCTTTTTTCTTTATGTACTTCTTGTATATTTTCGTCTTTTACTGTTATCTCTAATTTTACAACTCGTGGAGCAAGTATGCTATAGAAACTTCTTTTATTAGCATCTTCTATTTGTTTATATTCAACCATGTTTTTTGAAACATTTAATTCTTTTAAACCTTTTTCTAGTGCTTCATTTGTTGTTTTTCCTTCAACAATTATTGTTCTAGGCATTTGTCGTTTTCTCCCCTTTCTTTTCTAAGTACTTATCTATAATAATTCTTTCTGCTATCATTAAAATATTATTTGTAAGCCAATATAAAGCAAGTCCTAAAGGTGCAACCAATGAAACCATTACTGCTAAAAAAGGCATTGTCAAACTCATATTTTTGTTCATTTCTGTCATAAGATCTGTTTCTTCTTCTTTTTTATCTTTCTTATCTTCTTCTTTAATAGATTCTTTTGTTTTCTTTTGCATATTTGTAGATATTCTTATAGATATAACTGAAGAAATAACATATAAAACAGGTATTATATAAACTTTTACATCAGTATAATTTTGTTGTGGTATTTGGCTTAAATCTATTCCTACAAAATCCATATTTATATATAAATCTTCTAAGTTGATTTTTTCAGTATTTCCATCTGTATTTATTTCTATTTTCTTTTTATTATTTGCCACATATTTTATTATACTTATTTGAGGATATGTTTGATTTATAACGTTTTCATCACTTTCCTCTTTTATATATTGTGTTACAGCTTCTATTTTTGCATTATCTACATGTAACATATTTGTTATTGGATTTCTTACCAATGTAAACATTGCCAAAATAAGAATTAATTGAATAATTGCTGTAAAACATCCTCCAAAAGGGCTTATATTTTCCCTCTTATATAAATCCATAATTTCTTTGTTCATTTTTTCTGGATTATTTTTATATTTTTCTTGAATTATCTTTGATTCTTTTTGAATTTTCTCTGTTTTTTTGGTTGTTTTCTGTTGTTTTATAGATAATGGTAATAAAACAATTTTTAATATTATTGAAAATAATATTATTGCTAAACCATAATTATTTACTAACGAATATATAAAATTTAATACATAACCAAACATATTAGAAAAAAAGTTAATCATTTTTTATCTTTCCTTTCTCAAGACACACACTCTGTTGAAAAAATTTATTTTTTCAACCTTCTTCCCTTTTATGCATATTTTTTTCAAAAGATCTTTATTTTACTGGATCATATCCTCCTTTTGAAAAAGGATTACATTTTATAAATCTTTTAATACTTAAAAAACTTCCTTTGATTACACCATATTTTTCTATTGCTTGTTTTGAATATTCCGAACATGTTGGGTAATATTTGCAACGAATTCCTTTACTATAAAAAAATGGTGATATGCTTTTTTTATAAAAATTTATTATATGAATTAATATTTTTTTCATAATTTAAGCCTCTAAAAAGATATTTGCTTTTTTAAAAATCTCTTCAATGTCTTTTTTTATATTAAGAAATGTTGCATATTGTGGTTCTTTTTTCTTGTTCCATAAAAAGATTATATTATAACCTGTCTTTATTTTTTCTTCTTGCAATCTATAATTTTCCTTTATTAATCTTTTTATTTTATTTCTTTTAACACTGTTACTATTTTTTTTACTAACAGCTATTCCAATTCTGTTTATATTTTCTTTTTTGTTTGTTTTTACTATAAAAGCCTCTATAAACTCTCCCCTATAATATTTCCCTTTTAAAAAAACTTTTTTAAATTCATAATTTTTTTTTAACATTTTTGTGTTCTTCAAAATTATCACTCTTTTTTAAACTGTTAGTTTTTTTCTTCCTTTTTGTCTTCTTGCTTTTAAAACATTTCTTCCTGCTCTTGTTTTCATTCTTTTTAAGAATCCATGTTCTTTATTTCTTTGTCTTACTTTTGGTTGATATGTTCTTTTCATTTCTTTTCTTTCCTCCTAAATTTAAAATCATAAGTGTTAAAATTATATAACAAATTTGCCTAAAAAGTCAATACTTCTTTAAATTATTATAACTTTTTATTTTTTTGTTGATTATTTTTCTTTTTTTTGATATTATTATGAAATAATACTGAGTTTTGCTTAAAAACACATATTACACAAAAAACATAAAATGGGGGTTAAAAAATGAACTGCAACATTGATGAAATATTAGATAAAGCAAAAACCTTAATAAAAGACGAAATGTCAGAACTTTCATTTAAAACTTGGATTGAACCTTTAAGAATAAGCAGTATTGATAATAATAAAATTTACCTTATTGCAACAGATTCTTTTAAAAAAGATTCTGTTGAATCTAGATATAAAGATTTATTAACAAATGCTTTTAATATGGTTCTTCAAAGGAATTGCGAGATCTATATTATTTTAAATTCTGAAGATAAAAAAGTAGAGGCAAAAAACAATTTATCTACTTCTAATATAAAATATTCAAATTCTTTTTTAAATCCTAATTATTCTTTTGATACATTTGTTGTTGGAGATAATAATAGATTTGCACATGCAGCCGCACTTGCTGTAGCAGAGGCACCAGCAACAGCATATAATCCATTATTTTTATATGGTGGAGTTGGTCTTGGAAAAACGCATTTAATGCATGCTATTGGAAATGAAGTTTTGAGAAAAAATAATAATTTTAAAGTTGTATATGTAACTTCAGAAGTTTTTACAAATGAATTTATAAACTCAGTAAGAGATAATAGCACCGATAATTTTAGAAAAAAATATAGGGATATAGATGTTTTATTAATAGATGATATCCAATTTATTGCAGGTAAAGAAAAAACTCAAGAAGAGCTTTTCCATACATTTAATTTTTTGAAAGAAAATAACAAACAGATTGTTTTGTCAAGTGATAGACCTCCTAGAGATATTTTGCTTTTAGAAGATAGATTAAAATCTCGTTTTGAATGGGGAATTCTTGCAGATGTTTCTATGGCTGACTATGAAACACGACTTGCAATTTTAAGAAAAAAGACTCAAGAAAAGCAAATAATTATTGATGATGATATTTTAAAAGATATTGCAACAAAAATAGATTCAAATATAAGAGAATTAGAAGGTGTTTTTAATAAATTAGTTGCACAATCTTCTTTAACAAATATGCCGATTACTATTGAAATGGCTGAAATTGCAATAAATTCTGTTATAAAACAAAAAGAATCTATAATTTCTATTGATTATATTCAAGAAATTGTTTGTAAATATTTTGATATAAATACAAAAGATTTAAAAAGTTCTCAAAGATCAAATGATATTGCTTTTCCAAGACAAATAGGAATGTATCTTTGTAGAATTCTTACAAATGAGTCTTTTCCAAAAATAGGCGAATCTTTTGGAAATAGAGATCATACAACAGTTATGCATGCTTTTAAAAAAATAGAAAAAGAAATAAAAGAGAAAAAAGATACAAAATTAATTGTGGAAAGTGTTAAAAAAATTATTTTAAATAATAATTAGTTTATTTTACAATAATTTATTTATTTTTTATAAAAAGCTTGTTTGTAAAACTTATTTTTGATATATTATTATTATTCCTTAGGGATATACATATTTATAAAGTTATCCATAATTAATTGTGAATAATTTATAAATATTTGTGAATAACTTTTTATCAACAATAAAAATTTTTATATGTTAATAATTAGATTAAGTTATTAACATATTTATGCACAGCTTTAAACTTAGGGATTTAACAATTTTGTTAGTTATTAACTGAATTAACAATATATACTAATACTATTACTAAATATTATTATATTATATATAAATAAAGGAGCAAAATTTGGAAAATAAATTTTCAGAAGTGTTTTCAAAATTTATTCAAAATTTTTTATTTAGTATATACATTATATACATTAAGAAAGGATTGATAGTTAATGAAAATTATCTGTGAAAAAGAAAAATTAATCAAAGGAATTAATTCTGTTATAAGAGGTGTTCCTACAAGAACAACTCTTCCTATATTAGAAGGAATTCTTATACAGACAAATAAAAATGAAATAAAATTAACAACATATGATTTAGAATTAGGTATTGAATATATTTTAGAAGCAAATGTAGAAGAAGAAGGAAGTATAGTAGTTAATTCAATAATGTTTAGTGAAATAATAAGAAAACTTCCAAATAGTGATATAAAAATAACAGTAAATAATCAAAATTTATTAATTATTGAATGTGAAGGATCTGTTTATAAATTATCTACAATGAATCCAGAAGAATTTCCAGAATTACCAAAAATAAATATAGAAAAATCTTTAAAAACAGAACAAAAAACATTAAAAGAAATGATAAGAAAAACAATTTTTGCAGTAAGTCAAGAAGAAAATAGACCAATATTTACAGGATGTCTTTTTGAAGTTGTTGATAATAAAATAAATGTAGTAGGAATAGATGGTTCTAGAATGGGATGGGTAAATACAAATTTATCAAAAAAAATAGATAATTTTAAAGTTGTTATTCCTGGTAAAACATTAAATGAAGTAAATAAAATAATAACAGATTCTTATGAAAATATAATGATAGGTGTTTCAAAAAATCAAGCTGTTTTTGAAATGGAAAATTGTAAAATAGTAACAAGATTATTAGAAGGAGAATTTTTAAATTATAGACAAGTAATACCTAATCAATATGAAACAAAAATAAGAATAAATAAAAATATTTTACAAGAATCATTAGAAAGAGTTAGTTTAATATCTTCATCTTTAGTAGAAAAAGAAAAAAAATATCCTGTTAAAATAAGTATAGAAATAGGTAAAATAACAATATCTTGTAAAAATCAAACAGGGGATGCAAAAGAAGAAATATATGTTGAAACAGAAGGAAAAAATCTAGAAATAGGTGTTAACCCAAAATATTTCTTAGATGCATTAAAAGTAATAGAAGATGAAGAAATTTTTATAGAATTTGGAAATAGTATTTCACCATGTATAATAAAATCAACAGAAATAGAAGGAAACTATATATATATGATATTACCAATAAGAATGAGAGAAGAATAAAAGCAGGTAAAAAATGTATATAAAAGAAATAAAATTAAAAAATTTTAGAAATTATAATGAAGAAAAAATTGAATTAAATGAAAAAACGAATATAATATATGGTGATAATGCACAAGGAAAAACAAATATAATAGAAGCTATTTATTTATCAAGTTTAGGAAAATCATTCAGAACAAAAAATGAAAAAGAATTAATTAAATTTAATGAAAATAAAGCAGAAATAGAAGTAAAATATCAAAAAAAAGATAGAGAAGGAAAAGTAAAAATAATTATAGAAAATAGAAAAGAACTTTATCTTAATGATATAAAAATGAAGAAATTAAGTGATATTTTAGGTAATATCTATGTTGTGATATTTTCACCAGAAAATATTAATATATTAAATGATGACCCAAGCAAAAGAAGAAAGTTTTTAGATATAATGATAAGTCAGATAAAGCCAATGTATGCACATATATTAAATCAATATAAAAAAGTTCTAGAGCAAAAAAACAATTATATAAAACAAATAAAATTTGAAGGAAAATTAAAACAAAATTTAGATATTTGGGACGAGCAATTAGCGGAATATTCAATAAAAATAAATGAATATAGAAAAATATTTATTGAAAAATTAAATAAAAAAATAGAAAAAATTCATTTTGATGCAACAAACGAAAAAATAGAAATTAAATATAAAACAGATGTAATAGAAAAAGAAAAATATTTAAATAGAATAAAAGAAAATAGGGAAAATGATATAAGAAAAGGTTATTCAACAATAGGGGTACATAGGGATGATTTTGAAATTTTTATTAAAAATAAAGATGTATCAATTTATGGATCACAAGGGCAAAAAAGAACATCAATAATATCATTAAAATTAGCAGAAGCAGAAGTAATATATGAAGAAAAACAAGAATTTCCGATTATTCTTTTAGATGATTTTATGTCTGAGTTAGATGAAAAAAGAATAAAAGGATTTATAGAAAATATACAAAATAATCAAGTTTTAATAACATGTACAAAAAAAATAGAATTTGATGAAAAAAAATGTAAATTCTTTAAAATAGAAAATGCAAAAATATATTAAGGAGGAAATTATGGAAAAATTCGAGCATGAGTATAAAGCAGAACAAATACAAGTATTAGAAGGTTTAGAAGCAGTAAGAAAAAGACCAGGTATGTATATAGGAAGTGTTTCTGTAAGAGGTTTAAATCATTTAGTTTATGAAATAGTAGATAATAGTATTGATGAGGCACTAGCAGGTTATTGTAATAATGTAAAAGTAACAATTGAACCAGGAAATATTATTAAAGTAGAAGATAATGGTAGAGGAATACCGGTAGATATACATCCAAAAACTAAAATATCTGCAGCAGAAACTGTTTATACAGTATTACATGCGGGAGGAAAATTTGGTGGAGACAGTGGATATAAAGTATCTGGAGGCCTTCATGGAGTAGGAGCTTCTGTTGTAAACGCACTTTCTCAATGGACAGAAGTAACAATAAAAAGAGATGGCGGAATTTTCCAAATGAAATTTGAAAGAGGAAAAACAGTAATGCCATTAAAAAGAATAGGAGATTCTGATGAAACAGGTACAACTGTTAGATTTTTAGCAGATGATACTATTTTTGAAACTCTTGAATATGAATATGAAGTATTAGAAAAAAGATTTAGAGAAATGGCTTTCCTAACGAAAGGGCTTAAAATAAGCATAAAAGATGAAAGAGAAGAAGAAGTAAAAGAAGCAGAATTTTGTTTTGAAGGTGGAATAGTTTCATTTGTAGAGTATTTAAATAAAAATAAGGAAAAAATAAATGACAAACCAATTTATATTGAGAAAAAAGGCGAGTTTCCAGTAGAAATAGCTATTCAATATACAACATCATATAACGAAAATATTTTATCATTTGTAAATAATATTAATACCATAGAAGGTGGAACACATTTAGAAGGTTTTAAAAGATCTCTTACAAAAGTTTTTAATGATTATGCTAAAAATCATAATATATTAAAAGATAAAGATTCTAATCTTCAAGGTGAAGATATTAGAGAAGGATTGACAGCAGTAATTTCAGTAAAAGTAAAAGAGCCACAATTTGAAGGACAAACTAAAACAAAATTAGGAAACAGTGAAATAACAGGTATTATACAAGGAATAATGAATGAATCTTTAGCAAATTATTTAGAAGAAAATCCAGCTGTTGCAAAAGCAATTTTAGAAAAATGTATTAGTGCATCAAGAGCAAGAGAAGCAGCAAGAAAAGCAAGAGAACTTGTAAGAAGGAAAAATGCATTAGAAAACACAACACTTCCAGGGAAACTAGCAGATTGCAGTGAAAAAGATAGTTCTTTATGCGAAGTATATATTGTCGAGGGAGATTCAGCAGGAGGAAGTGCAAAGCAAGGAAGAGATAGAAAATTCCAAGCAATACTTCCATTATGGGGGAAAATGCTTAATGTTGAAAAATCAAGAGCAGACAAAATTTATAATAATGAAAAATTACAACCAGTTATCCTTGCAATTGGAGCAGGAATTGGAAATGATTTTGATATTACAAAAATAAGATATGGAAAAATAATAATAATGGCTGATGCTGATGTTGATGGCTCACATATTAGAACATTATTATTAACATTCTTCTTTAGATATATGAAACCACTTGTAGAAAATGGAAACATATATTTAGCACAACCGCCACTATACAAATTATCTAGAAAAGGCATTCCAGATACATATTGTTATACAGATGAAGAATTAGAAAGAAAATTGCAAGAACTTGGAAGAGAAGGAATGAATATTCAGAGATATAAAGGTTTAGGAGAAATGAACCCAGAACAACTATGGGAAACAACTATGAATCCTGCAACAAGAACTATGGTTCAAGTAACAGTAGAAGATGCAATAAAAGCAGATGAAATTTTCTCAATATTAATGGGAGATGAAATTGAACCAAGAAGAGAATTTATAGAAAAAAATGCAAAATATGTAAAAAATTTGGATATTTAAAAAAATCTAGTAGCTCTGGAAAACCAGAGCTACTATGCATAAAGCTCATACTAATCTTCAGCTAAAACAAAAATATATAATTTTTTCACCTATTGCATATTGCTATACAAAAAAGCAATAAACCACATATTTTCATCAGTTGCTCGACTATAAGAACACACTAAGAAACTATATTCATCCATGAAGGACTAAAAATAATCCCTTAAATATATTAATATAATCTTAACTAGGCTATAATACATATAATTTAACCATATATTAAATAAGATAAAATAAAATAAAATACAGCTTACATACACATATTATAACTTTCAGCCACGACCAATATTAATCTTAAAAAAACTAATAAAAATCTTAAGCTCGAACAAGATAGAGCTTTAAGAAACCCTAAGTTGCTCTTAGTTCAATTAATACAAACCTTATATTATTATTATGAACTTTTTTAAAAAATAAATACAAAGAAAAAAATGAGAAAAATGTCGAAATATGTCAATGAAAAAATCTTGACTATTTTTATTTATAAATGTAAAATTAAATAAATAAAAATTATTTCTAAAAATTTTAAATTCTAAATAAATCCCAAAAATAAAAATTTAAAATTAAATAAAATCAAAAAAATATTTATAAAAATAAAATGTAAAAATTTTCCAAAAATAAAAAGAGGTGATAATATTATAAAAAAAGCTAAAACCGTACAAGAATGGCTACCTTTTGATTTAATTTATGAAAAAGGCATAATAAAACTTAAAGAAAAAAGTTTTATAAAAATTATAAAAATATTTCCTATAAATTTTAATCTAAAATCCCAATTAGAAAAGGAAGCAATTTTAAATTCTTATAAATTATTTTTAAAAACTTGTAATTTTAATATTCAAATTTTAATTCAAAGTAAAAAAGAAGATTTATCTAAACATTTTTCCAAAATAAAAAAAATAAATTCAGAAGAAGAAAATAATATAAAAAAATATTCAGAAAATTATATTAAATATATTGAAGATAAAAATAAAAAAAGTAAAGCCTCATCAAAAAATTATTACATAATAATAAAAGAAGATGCTCAAAAAAATGTTACTGAAAAAATATTTATAGATAAATTAAATGAAAAATATTTAAAAATAAAAGAATGTTTATCAAGATGTGGCAACAAGGTAGAAGAAATTGATAAAAAAGAGGAGGTGGAAAAAATATTATATTCTTTTCTGAATACGAGAAAAGAAATAATTGATTTGTTATGAAAAAAATGGCCGAAGAAAATAAATTAATAAAAGGTGTTTTTAGTAAAAAAGATGAAATTGCTCCAGCATATATAAATGTAAGCAATCCAAAGTATATAGAAATAGATGATTTATATTATTCAGGATTTTTAATAGTAAATTATAACAGAGAATATAATGATATTTTATTAAGAAGAATAATAGATACAAATATAAATATGAATTTATCTATTTTTTATGAAAAACAAGATACATATAAAGCAATAAGAGATTTAACATATAATATTGCAAATATTGGAGTAGAAATAAAAGATGAAAAAAATAAGCAAGATACTGATATTGCTGCATTTACATATAATGACGCAAAATACATAAGAAAAGAAATTCAAATAAATAATGAAGATATTTATTATTTATATATGTATTTAAATGTTTTTGCAAAAGATATAAAAGAATTAGAATATTTGAAAAACAAAATAGAAGGTCTTTTACAAAGTATTGGACTTCAGCCAAAGTCTGCAAATTTTAGGCAAGAACAAACATTTTTGGCGTGTTTACCATTTATGCAAAATAGCCGTGATATAGCAAGTGCTGCAAAAAGAAATGTTTTAACAAGTGGACTTATTGGAACATATCCATTCATATCATCAAGTGGTTTCGATGAGCAAGGAATATTCATTGGAACAAATATCTACGATAATTCACTTGTATTTATTGATAGGTATAATACAGAAAAATATAAAAATGCTAATATGTGTGTATTTGGAACAAGTGGTGCACGGAAAGTCATTTTTTATAAAATTACAAATAATGAGAAATAGATTATTAAATAATGAACAATATGTTATAGATATAGAAAGAGAATATGAAAAGATGGCTAAATATTTAGATGGAAGCGTAATAAAAATAGGTCCAAATTCAGAAACATATATAAACATTTTAGACATAAGGGAAGATTCTTGTGAAGATGGAGTAGGGTATCTTGCAACAAAAATAAACAAATTAATGGGTTTTTTTTATTTAATATTTGGCGAAATTGATGAAGAAGAAAAATCAATTTTAGAAGAAAAAATAATTAAATGTTATAAAAATAAAGGAATAACATTTGAAGATAAATCTCTTTTTAAAAATGAAACAGAAAAGATAAATATAAAAGGTATTTTTAAAAGCAGTAACGAAATGCCAATATTAGAAGATTTATATGATGTTTTAGGTAAAGATATAAAAACGAAAAAAATGCAAAAAAAATTACAACCTTTTGTTACAGGTTCTTTGAAGTTTTTCAATAATTATACCAATATAGAAATAAATAATAAATTAATAGTGGCAGATATTTATGAATTAGGAGAAGATAACTTAAAATATGGGATGTATCTTTTTACAGATTTATTTTGGGACAAAATGAAGAAAAACAGACAAAATAAAAAAATAATATATTTAGATGAAATCTGGAGATTAATTGGTGTAACATCAAACAAAGATGTAGCAAGTTTTATTTATAAAATATTTAAAACAATAAGAAAATATGGAGGAAGTAGTGTTGCAATCACACAAGATATTTCAGATTTATTTAGCTTAGAAAATGGAACTTATGGAAGAAGTATATTAAATAATTCGTCAAATAAAGTGTTTTTTTCATTAGAAGAAGAGAATATTCAATTGTTGTCTAAATATTCAAATTTATCAGAAAAAGAGAAAATAGAAATAAAAAGTTTAAAAAGAGGAGAATGCTTAATCTTTGCTGGAGCAGAGCATTTTTTAACAAAAATAGATTTTGCAGAAGAAGAGAAAAAAATTATAGAATAAAATGGAAAAAAATTACAGCAAAAGGAGAAGAAAAATGAAAATACTCACAGCCATCGGCAACAACTTATTAAGGGAAAGATTAGAAGAAGAAAATTTTGATGTATATAAAACAGATCTTCAATATCAAGAAGCAGTATTACATATTTTAAAAGAAAATAATAAAATAAATATATTATTTTTGAATAGTATACTTCCAGGAGATTTATCAATTTATGAATTTATAAATAATATAATAAAAATAAACCCCAAAATTAAAATAATTATTATTTTAGAAAATAAAAATGATAAATTAATAAATTATTTAAATTCAAAAAATATTTTTGATATTTTTTATAATAATAAAACAAAAATAGAAGATTTAATTTTTTTATTAAATCCCGAAAAAAATAATTATAATAAAAAAACAAAAAATAAAATTAATAAAAAAATAATAAAAAAAATAACAGGAAAAATATTAAAAAAAATAAAAACAAATAATTTATTAAAGAATTTAATAATTAAAAATAAAAATAAATTATTAGAAAAAAATAAAATAATAAATATTTTAGGAGCGCCAGGAGTTGGGAAAACAGTGTTTACAATAGTTCTAGCAATTCTTTTGAAAAACAAAAAAATATTAATAATTGATTGTGATGAAAATAAAAATATAAATAAAATATTAAATATTAAAAACAAAAAAAATAATATTGAAGAAATAAAATATAAAAATAATATTTATGTATTAAATATAAATAAAAAAATATTTACAGAAAAAGAAGCAGAAAAATTAATAAAAGAAAACCTTAAAAAATATGAAATAATAATAATAGATACTTCAAATAATAATTTTAAAAAAATATTAAAACAAGCAAATTTAAATTTATTTTTAGTAGAGTCAAATTTAATTGAAATAAATAAAACGAAAATAATGTTAGAAAATTTTGTAAGAGAAAATAATTTAAAAAAAGAGGATGTGAAGCTTGTTTTTAATAAATATAATACATATTCTATCAGTTTTTCAATTTTAAAAGAAATCTTTTGTGAATATTCTATAGTTGGAAAGATTGTGGCAAGTGACAGGTATAATTTATTAATAAACAAAGATATTAAGATAATTAATGAAGAAATGAAAAAAGAATATAAAAAAATATTAAAAAAGGAGTGTTTGTATGCAGAATCAATTAATTGAAAATAATTTAACAAAATCAGAAGAGCTAGAATTTGAAAGTAAACAAAATTCATTTTTGCAAACTAATATCGGTAAAGCTATAAATAATGGTGTAAATTTTGGATTAAGAATAGTACTTCCAGATGTTGTAGAAGATGATATTATAGAAATAAAAGATGCATTAATTAATAATGGATTTAAAGAGGCAACAGAGGTAGCCATAGATAAAGCAATTAACTTAGGGAAAAGTTTTTTAGGAATTTTTTCAGGAGAATTTGATAGTATCGCACAAATCAAAAAAGCTATTGAAAAAGGTGGTTTAATTGATACAATGTCTGATGTGTTAGACACGGCAATAACATGGGCACAAAAGAGCAAACTAATATCTTCAAGCACAGCTAAAATGATAAAAAGTGGAAAAAAAGAAATAATGAAAAATATAAAAAATGGAATAGATAGTACTTTAGAAGACCAAGTAGAGGCTGTAGAAAAAATAGATAAATATATAGAAAAATGGTATAAGTATTATGAAGAAGAAAATTTTACAAATATGGAATATCAGTATAAAAAAATAACTGAATATATGGAAAAGGTTGTACCAATAGAAAAAACAATAAATGCAGCAAAAGAAGTAGAAACTCTTCATGAATACATAAAAGAAAATGGAAAGAGTTTTGAACTTTCCGAAGAACAAAAAGAGCTTTGTAAAATGCTTTCAAATTATTAAAAATAAAGGTTAAAAAATATTTATGAAATTACTAGTTCCCTAGAAAAAAATAGCAAAAAATCCTTGCAAAATGCTTGATGTTAATATATAATTAATAAATGTTAAAAAGGCATTAAAAGAAGTA
This sequence comes from Clostridiales bacterium, assembly GCA_004553715.1. GTDB lineage: Bacteria > Bacillota > Clostridia > TANB77 > CAG-508 > SFKP01. The sequence goes on along the minus strand of SFKP01000004.1, from coordinate 17,011 downwards.
ATAAATGCTAAGAAAGATAGTGTAAAATAATTTTTGAAAAAAGAACGACAAAATGTAGGTTTAATTGTAGGAGGTAGGCAAAGGAATGTCTATCTGAAAAAGTAAAATTAGTTTTACTATCGTATAAAAGAGAGGGGACAATATGGAAAATAACGAAGAAAATATCATACAAAGAGATATTGAAAAAGAAATGAGAACAGCTTATATCGACTATGCAATGAGTGTTATTGTTGCTCGTGCATTGCCAGATGTAAGAGATGGATTAAAACCAGTGCATAGAAGAATTTTATATACAATGCATGAAGATGGTTTTACACCAGATAAACCATATAGAAAATGTGCGACAACAGTAGGAGATGTTTTAGGAAGATACCATCCACACGGAGACTCTTCTGTTTATGATGCTTTAGTTAGAATGGCACAAGACTTCTCATTAAGATATACATTGGTAGATGGACATGGGAATTTTGGTTCAATAGATGGCGATCCACCTGCTGCTTACCGTTATACAGAAGCAAGAATGTCAAAAATTGCTCAACTTATGCTAACAGATATAGAAAAAAATACTGTTAATTTTATGCCAAACTATGATGATAGGTTGCAAGAACCAACAGTTTTACCGGCACAAATACCAGCACTTTTAGTAAATGGCTCATCAGGTATAGCCGTAGGTATGGCAACAAATATTCCACCACATAATTTAACAGAAGTTATAAATGGAATTATAAAAATTATTGAAGAAGATAATGTAACAGACGAAGAATTAATGGCAATTATAAAAGGACCAGATTTCCCTACAGGTGCAACAATTCTAGGAAGAGAAGGAATTAAACAAGCATATACTACAGGTAGAGGGAAAATAACCTTAAGAGCAGAAGCAGAAATAGAAGAAATGTCTGGAGGAAAACAAAGAATAGTTGTAACATCACTTCCATACCAAGTAAATAAAGCGAGATTAATTGAAAATATAGCAAACTTAGCTAAAGAAAAGAAAATAGAAGGAATTTCTGCAATAAGAGATGAATCAGATAGAGAAGAAAAAGTTAGAATTGTTGTAGAATTAAAAAGAGATGCAAATGCAAATGTTATTTTAAATTTATTATATAAAAATACTCAGATGCAAGATACTTTTGGAATAATAATGCTTGCATTAGTAAATGGAGAGCCAAAAATATTAACGCTAAGAGAGTGCTTAGACCATTATATAGAACATAGACGTCATGTAGTTTTAAGAAGAACTCAATTCGATTTAGATAAAGCAGAAGCTAGAGCTCATATTTTAGAGGGATTAAAAATAGCATTAGACAATATAGATGAAGTAATTAATATTATTAGAAATGCTTATGATGATGCTAAAGAAAAATTAATGGCAAGATTTGGACTTTCAGAAATTCAAGCACAAGCAATTTTAGATATGAGATTAAAAACATTATCAGGATTGCAAAGAGAGAAAATTGAAGAAGAATACAATGAATTAATGAAATTAATTGCATATTTAAAAGAAGTTTTATCAAGCGAAACCTTAGTATATAACATTATTAAAGAAGAATTGCTACAAGTAAAAGAAAAGTACGGAGATGAAAGAAAAACAAAAATTGTTGCAGCAGAAGGCGAATTTGAAATAGAAGATTTAATTAAAGAAGAACAAACAGTTATTGCTTTAACACATTTTGGATATATAAAAAGAATGCCAATAGATACATATAGAAGCCAAAAAAGAGGAGGGAAAGGAATAACAGGTATTGCAACAAGAGAGGAAGATTTTGTAAAAGAAATATTTACAGCATCAACTCATGATACAATATTATTCTTTAGTAATAAAGGAAAATTATATAGACTAAGAGGATATGAAATACCAGAGGCAGGAAGAATTGCAAAAGGAACAGCAATAGTAAATTTGCTACGCTTAGACCCAGGAGAAAAAATATCTGCAATTATTCCAATACAAAACTTTGCAGAAGGAAAATATTTATTATTTGCAACAAAAAATGGTATTATTAAAAAGACAGCACTAAGTGAATATAATTCAGCACGAAAAACAGGATTATTATCAATAACACTAAAAGAAAATGATGAATTAATTGGTGTAAGATTAACTGATGGTGAAGACAATGTAGTTCTTGTAACAAAAGAAGGAATGTCTATTACATTTAGTGAAAAAGATGTAAGACCAATGGGAAGAGTATCACAAGGTGTTATTGGAATAAGATTAGATGAAGAAGATTCTGTAATTGGTATGGAATCAATCATTGCAGGAAGCAAGGAAACACTTCTTGCAATTACAGAAAACGGATTTGGGAAAAGAACTGAGCTAGATGAATATAGAGTACAAACAAGAGGCGGAAAAGGAGTAATAACATACAAAGTAACACCAAAAACAGGAAATATAGTAGGAATAAGAATTGTTAGAGAAGATGACGATGTTATGCTTATAACAGATACAGGCACAATTATTAGAATTAATGTTAAGGAAATAAGCGTTTTAGGAAGATCAACACAAGGTGTAACATTAATGAGAACAAACGAAGGAAAAGTTGTAAGTATAGAAAAGATAACGGATAAGGAGGAAGAATAATGCAGGAAGAGAAAAAAGATTATGGAAAAACATTAAATTTGCCAAAAACAGATTTTCCGATGAGAGCAAGTTTACCAGAAAGAGAACCAGAAATATTAGAAAAAGTATTTAATAATGATTTATATGAAAAAATGCTAAAAAAGAATGAAGGAAAGACTTCGTTTGTTTTACACGATGGACCTCCTTATGCAAATGGCGAAATTCATATAGGACATGCATTAAATAAAATATTAAAAGATACAGTAGTTAGATATAAAAACTTAAAAGGATATTATACTCCTTTTATTCCTGGATATGATACACATGGAATGCCTACGGAAAAGAAGGCTATAGAAAAACTAGGATTAGATAGAGAGAAAATACCTGTTTCTCAATTTAGAGATACTTGTAAAGAATTTACAAGTGACTATAAAGATAAACAAACAGAAGGATTTAAAAGAATTGGTGTATTAGCAGATTGGGAAAATCCATATATTACATATGACCCACAAATGGAAGCATCACAAATAGGGATATTTGGTCAAATGTATCAAAAAGGATATTTATATAAAGGATTAAAACCAGTATATTGGTGTACAGATTGCGAAACAGCTTTAGCAGAAGCAGAGATTGAATATAAAGATGTAGATACAACATCAATATTCGTAAAATTCCCAATAAAAGATTCAAAGGGATTATTTGATAAAGAAAATACATTTTTCGTAATTTGGACAACAACGCCATGGACATTACCAGGAAATGTTGGAATTACAATAGGTGGAGATTTTGATTATTCAATTGTAGAAACAGAAGCAGAAAAATTAATAATTGCAAAAGAACTTGTAGAAAATGTAATGGAAAAAGCGCATATAGAAAACTATAAAACAATTAAAACAATAAAAGGAAATGAATTAGAAGGTGTAATTTGTATGCACCCATTTATTGAGAGAGAGTCAAGAGTAGTTTTAGGAAGCGATGACACTATAGTTGTTGATTTATCAACAGGTACAGGAGCAGTACATACTGCACCTGGCTATGGTAAAGAAGACTATTTGTGTGGAATGAAAAATGGATTAGAAATAGTTGTTGCAGTGGATGGAAAAGGATATCAAACAGCTGAAGCAGGTATATTTAAAGGATTAAAATATGATGAGTCAAATGACAAAATTATAGAATGGCTTGATAAAGAAGGATTCTTGCTTCATAAACAAAAATTGAATCACTCATATCCTCATTGTTGGAGATGTAAAAATCCAATAATATTTAGAGCAACAGAGCAATGGTTCTGTAGTGTAAATAAATTTAGAGATAAAGCAATTGAAGAAGCTAGAAAAGTTATTTGGAACCCAGGTTGGGGAAAAGAAAGAATTACTAATATGATACAAGAAAGAAATGACTGGTGTATCTCAAGACAAAGAACATGGGGAGTTCCAATTCCTGTATTTTACTGTAAAGAATGTGGGAAAGAATATATAACAGAAGAATCAATTGAAAAAATTCAAGAAATCGTTAGGGAACAAGGCACAAACGCTTGGTGGGATCTTTCTGAAAAAGAATTGATGCCAGAAGGAGCAACCTGTAAATGCTGCGGAAACAATACTTTCAAAAAAGAAACAGATATAATGGACGTATGGTTTGATTCAGGCTCTACTTATAAAAGTGTAGTAATAGATAGAGGATTATCATTCCCAGCAGACCTATATTTAGAGGGAGCAGACCAATATAGAGGATGGTTCCAATCATCATTATTAATTTCTACTGCAACAGCAGGAGTTGCGCCATATAAAGAAGTCTTAACACATGGATGGACAATAGATGAAGAGGGCAAAAAAATGTCCAAATCATTAGGAAATGGAATAAAACCACAACAAATAGTCAATGAATATGGGGCAGATATTTTAAGATTATGGGTACTTTCATCAGACTATCAATCAGATGTAAATTTATCTAGAGATATCTTAAAACAGGTATCAGAAGTTTATAGAAAAATAAGAAATACAGCAAGATATATTTTAGGCAATACTTCAGATTTTGATATAAAAGAAGATTGGGTAGAATATAAAGATTTAGAAGAAATTGATAGATATGCATTATTAAGATTAAATGATTTAATTAGAAAATGCACAGAAAGTTATGATAAATATAATTTCCACGAAGCATATCAAGCAATCAATACATTCTGCGTAATAGATATGAGCAATTTCTATTTGGATATTATAAAAGACAGATTATATACAGAAAAGGCAAAAGACAGAAAGAGAAGATCTGCACAAACAGCAATGTATATTATATTAAATGCATTAGTAAAAATATTAGCACCACTTACAAGTTATACAGCCGAAGAGATTTGGGACTTTATGCCACACTTAGATTCTGAAAATGTAGAAAGTGTTATGCTTACAACATATCCAGAATTAGTACCAGAATATGATAATATAGAAATTAGAGAAAAATGGGCAAAGATAGTAAAAATAAAAGAAGAAGTTGCAAAAGAAATTGAGAAAGCAAGAGCCGAAAAAATAGTAGGACATTCATTAAATGCAAAAATAACAATTTTTATAGAAAACCCATTATACAGCTTCATCAAAGAAAATCAAGAATTATTAAAAACAGTATTTATAGTTTCTGATTTAGAAGTAGAAGAAAAACAAGGAAATAAAGAGCTAGAAATAAAAGTAGTTCAGGCAGACGGAGAAAAATGTGAAAGATGTTGGATGTATTCTACAACAGTAGGAGAAGATAAGGAAAACCCAACAATATGCCATAGATGTAGCGAAGTAATGAAGAATATGTAAAAATAAACGAAAAAATAAAGTGGAAAAGTTTTCCACTTTATTTTTTGTTGGATTAGATTTTAATAAAAGTTATAATATTTTAATTATGCCTATTTTGTTCTAATGTTTAAATCTTATATCTTCACCAAAGAATTTAAAAATATCATAATGCCCAACAAAACGAGAAACAAGCCTTTCATCATAAGTTTCAAACAATTGTTGAAGACTTAAATTTGTAGAAATAATAGTTTTAGTAACTTTATTATTTTGATTTAATAATCGTGTATTAATGATTTTATATAATTCAGAAAATTTAAGGCTATTCATTGTTTCTGTACCTAAATCGTCAATAACAAGCAAATCTGCTGTTAATAAATTTTCAGAAAAAGAATTAGATACATTGTTTTTATCAAACATTTCTGCAATTAATTTATCTAACATAACAGGAGCTGTTTGGTAAATAACAGTTTTCCCTTTATTTAATAAGCTAGAGACAATGCAGTTTGAAAGATAAGTTTTGCCAAGCCCTGTACCACCAGAAAACAATAGATTTTTAACATTTTCATCATCAAAATTATCTACGAAATTTAAAGTAACTTTTTTAATATTCTCCATATTTTTACGAGGTGATATTGTAGAATTATATTTTTCTTTATTTGCTACATCTGAATATAGATTTAAATCAAAAGTTTCAAATGTTTGATTTTTTGCAGTAGAAACATTTGAATCATTATATTTTGCATCAAGTATTTTTTGTTGCAAGCAACTACACATAACAGTAAGACCATCTTGAGAAATATAACCAGAATCTTTGCAAAGAGGACAGGTATAATGCATAGACAAAAAATCTTTAGGAAAGCCTGCTTCTTTTAATAATTTGGCTTTTTCTAATTTTAAGGTATCGAATTTATCATTTAAAGCTTTTATAGCATCATTTTTATTATTTAAAATTCCTTTGATTGTAATAAGTGAAAAATCAGTAAGCTCTTCATCAATTTCTTTAATTTTAGGAATTTCTTTATATATTTTAGATTTTCTTTCTTCAAGAGCTTTAACTTCTTGTATATGCCTTTTTTCATATTCTTGTAAGATTTTTTGAAAATCAGAATTGTTCATAAACTTTGTACCTCCATTTTAAGAAATACATTTACGCATTATTTGTGTAAAAATTATCTAAGTTATCATATTTCCTTTTTGTGTAATTATTATAATTGGTTTGTTTCTTTAATGCTTTTTCATTTTTTGTTTGAGTTTTATATTCTGCCATAAACTTTTCAATATCTTCGACAGTTTTTAAATTCCTATCATGCCAATCAGAAATAATTTTATCTAAATATTCAAAATTTGGATTAGTTTTGGATGTTGTTTTCTTTAAAGCGATATTAATAATATCTAAAGAATAGTTGTAATCTAAAAACCACTTTTCTATGTAATCAGATTCAAATTGCGTAAAAGGTGTATATCGACCAAGTTTTTTAGCAATAGCCTTTTTAACTTTATTTAAATTATCATATTGTTGAAAATAATTTTCTAAATCATTATAAGATTGTATATTGTGACTAGCCCAGCCTTCAGCAACAGCTTGTACATAGTTCTTATGCAAAGCAGATTTATTAAAACAATATTCAAAAAGAGCCATCATAACCTGTTCATCAAAGCCATATTTTTTAAACCATAAATCAATATTACTGTACCAAGAAGGAGACATTATTCCTTGAAAATATTGATTATTAATGCTTTCAATAGCAGTTGCACGATATTTACTTTTTTCATTATCTAAAATTTTCTCTTTAGATAAAGTTAAATTTGGAACGTAAGCTTTATGTAATTCAATTTCTTGAAGATTATTTAAAACATATCCATTAACTTTTTTTGTCACTACTCCAAGTTCTTCCCAAAAGGTAAGAGCAGCTTGGATAGTTGCAAAAGAAAGATTTAACTTTTTAGATAAGTCATTTAATTTAATATCCTTATCATATTTTGATAAAAAGATAAGGCATAGATATACTTTTATTGCATCTCCACTTGCCTGTGATAAATATTCTGTAAAAAAAACATCAGGTATTTCGGTGCGTGAAAATAGCATTGAATCATCATTTTTTTCAAGTTTCATTTTTTATTCTCCTAGGTTATAAGATGCATAAATTATATCATTTAAACTTGAATTTTACAAATGTTATTTACTAAAAAAATATACTTTTCTATTTTTTACAAATTTTATCATATAAAAAAGGAAATAAACGATATTTTCATTGTTAAAACCAAAAACACTAAACAAGAAAAATGGAAATGTAAAAGTAATAAAAATAGATAATTTAAAAATGAAGGTAAAAGGAAGGCATCTGACTAATAAAAATATAATTAAATATAAAAATAAATTAAAAATAACAGTTGTATAGTCAATAAAACCAAACAATTTATTTTTAAAAGAATAATTTTGTGGGAAAATAAAGCACATTTAATACTCCTTTCTTTTTTAATAATTTTTAGTAAATAAAGACTTTATGGAAGGTATGTTAGCACTTACATCAGTAGATAAGCCACCCATCAAATCTCGAATAAAAGAATTTGCTCTTATTAATGCATAAATGGAGCCGATGTATAAAAGAGAAACAAAGGTTGAATTTTCAAGCCTCTCTAAAGAAAAAGCAATAAGTAAAATAAATGCAACTAAAATTTGAAGGAAAAGTAATGACAAAAAGGCTTTAATCCAAGCTTTGAAAAACCAGCTACACTTATCTATAATAAGAGTGATTATGGCAAAAGGGGAGATTAAACAAAACACTTCAATCATAATATATCGTAGAGAATATGATAAAACCAAGTTAATAAAACCAATAGACATTAACGCTCTAATTAGCCCATCAAAGGAAAAAAGATTAAAATTTCCGGAAGTAACAGGGAACAAAGTATTTATATGATTAATAAAATTTGTAAAACAAATTTCAGTGCCAAGAACTTCTTCTCCTAAGCTTCTGATTGCAAGAGAAAAGAAATAATTGATATTTATAAGGTAGAAGCAAAACGATTTAGAAAAGTTTATAAAAAAACAACAAAGTATTAGCTTGAAAACAAACTGTGATGGCCTTTGAACTTGCGAATATGTAATATGAGATAATATAAGTGTTATACAATAATATAAGGCAAAACCTGTAAGAAGTGAATTACAAATCAAAATAAGGCCGAGGGTCAGTTGCAGAACCAAAAAACTTTACAATAGAAGATTCAGTAAAAACTTTTAAATTTGTAAAAACTAAATCATCTAAAGTGTAATAAATTTGATTATCAATAGATGAAAAAAGGCTAGAAAATAAATCATTAATAGTTGAGAATAAAGAATTGGTTATAGAAACTTGCTCCAATGAAAAAACCTCCTATCTATTTACTAAAAGTTTTATGGCAGATAAAATTAAATCAATACAAAGAAGAAAAACATAAGAAAACAGACTTCCTCTAACAATTCTTTTTCCTGTTCTAAGACGCTCTTCATCACCAAAACTAAATTTTTTCATAAAAATACCAGTGCCAACAGCGACAGCTACAGCAGGTGTTGCAATGGCTATAAGCCAAGTTTTAATATCTTCAAAAGCATCAATCATTGTAGATACAAGTTTTGGATAAGCACCAAAAGAAAAACTAGGTAGAAAAAAGAAAAATATAAAATAAAAAAATATAATAAAATTCAAAAAATAAAAAAATTTTTTCATAAAACCTCCTTACATAAAGCACAATGTGCTATTTTTTTGATTGAAAATATGGGAATAATTTTAATTTATCTGGAGAAATAATTTTATCTCCATTAGAAAGAAAAGAAAGACAAGAAAAAGTTTCAAGAGAGCGAGTAAAAAAATTATAATCGTAGACAAAATCTGAATTTACAAAACTGCTAATGCTTTCAGAAATGCTGGAATCCTTTGAATTAAGAGAATTGGTGAAATAATTATAAAAAGTCTTTTGAGCATTTTCAGAAAAACTTTTGGAAATTCTAGTTTTATCCTCTTTACCAATTTGTTTTTGAGCAGTTTCAATTGTGAATAAATCATCATTTCTAAACCATAATTTATTAATTAAATTTTGTATAATAACTTTAGTTGCTGCTTCATTTTTAATACTATTTAAAAGAGAACTGTAACTTTGGGTAGCAACAATATTAATTGACATTGCCTCTCTACTTTGAGCAAAAAAGTTGCTATCTGTTTCGGTTACATATTCGTGGTATTCATCACAAATAAAAGCACTTTTTCTAATTTTACCAGAAGAAAGAGTCATTAATATTTCTGTTTGAAAATCCATTTTTAAATATGCAGCAATTATTCGAGAAAGATTTTTATACTCAGAAATATTCATATTAAGAACAACAATTTTGCCTTTTTCTAAAACTTCTTTAAAACCTGTAAAATTAACATCATCTTTTTTCGGGCAAAATGTACGCATAACATCATAATCAGAAATAAAAGTGGAAGTCATTCTAGAAATTTCAGATTTAAGAATGGAAAGAACTCTAGAATCTAACATTTTAAATTCTTCTTGAAAAAATTTAAGAGCAGAATATAAATTATACATAGCGCATCTTGAAAACTCGTGATTTAAAAATTTAATTTTGATATTTTCAATTCTTGAATTAAAATAAGTTTCATCATTAATTAATCTATGTAGGTCAGAAAAATCAACATAGCCGTTATTGTATAATCTACAGATTTTAATAGCTTCTGCAAGAACCTGTTCAGCCTTATCTAGCCAATACGATTCAGAAGTTTCGGGAGAAAAAAGAGTTAATATGTTTTTTAGCCTTGATGCTAAAACAGTTGCGGAAAGCTCTGGTTTATCTAAAGGGTTATAAGTAAATTCTCCTCCAATTTCGATGACGATTAAATCATCCAATCGGTTAGATTCTCTGCAAAATTCGGTTATTTGTTTATAAAAGTTGCCTTTAACATCTAAAATAAGCATTCCAAGTTTTTCGTAAGGACTATTGTTTTTATAGTCAATAAGCTGTTTCGCAAAAGGGTACATTGCAGAAGAGGTTTTCCCAGTTCCAATAGTTCCTGTAATTAGAATATTTTGATAAAGGCTGCGTTCAGGCAAATAAACTAGCTCATTTGTTTTTTCAGATTTTCCAATTAATAAATTAAGACCTTTAGGTTTAGTTTTTTTCTTAAAAAGATGTTTCCTAACATCTTTTTTATGGTATTTGTTATAGAAAAATGAAAAAATGGAATTTAGAATAACAACTGTAGAAAACAAAAATGTTAAAATATATAAAAGCTTTATATGATGCCATGCAACAGGCGCCTTTTGGCAAATATCAAATGGGTAAATCGCATAGGGAAAAACAAAAGAAGTGGCAAAAAAAATAGAAGAAAATAAATTAAAACAACAATTAAATGCAATAAAAGTGAAGAGCAAAATAAAAATGACACGACAAATAAACATGAGAAATCTCAATAAAAAACCTCCTTATAATTTTTTGAATTTTAATTTGGAACCTTGAAGAGAATGAAAAATCTTCATTTCGAAAAAAGAATAAATTGTATAAAATGTAATAAAAAGATTAATAATAAATGAAATAAAAAAACAATGTACTAAAATTTAAACACCACCTTTCCAATTTTTTCCATAATACTACAATAAAATAAATTTGTCTATACTTTTTTGAAAAAATGTGATAAAATATTAAAAATAAAAAGAACAGTATAAGGAGGGAAATTTACAATGTACGACAAAACAACAACAATAGGAGAAATATTAGAAAAAACGCCAGAAAAAGCTAATATATTATTAGAAGCAGGAATGCATTGCTTAGGATGTCCAGCATCACAAGCAGAAACTTTAGAAGAGGCATGTAGCGTTCATGGACTAGATGTAGAGGACATTTTAGAAAAGTTAAACTAAACAAATGTTACATTTCAGACTAATTAATATATAATCAATATATAATCCGCTCCATCTTGCTGTCGGTTGGACATTTCCTTTTCTTAGGCTAAAGCACGAAAAGAAAAGTGCAACTGACATGTAGAGCTACTAATTTGAAAATTTTGGTCTGAAAATTAACAAAAAAATGAAAAAATATTGAAAAACCGTTGACATATTAAAAAAAATGTTGTAATATAGATAAGCAGCTGTATAAAAGCAGTTGCTTCTATAATTCTTATAATTGGATTATGGGCCATTAGCTCAGGTGGTAGAGCACTTGACTTTTAATCAAGTTGTCCCGCGTTCGAGTCGCGGATGGCTCACCAAATAAATACTAATTATATTTATTATAATTAGTATTTATATAAGGCCCGTTGGTCAAGCGGTTAAGACATCGCCCTTTCACGGCGGAGACATGGGTTCGATTCCCGTACGGGTCACCAATAAAATCTAATATGCCGCTGTAGCTCAGTTGGTAGAGCAACTGACTTGTAATCAGTAGGTCGTCAGTTCAAGTCTGACTAGCGGCTCCAAAACCTAGATAACAAATATCTAGGTTTTTTTAGCATTGACATAGCCAAAAGAATTGATATAATAAAAAAAGGAAGTGGTATAATGAAAACAATTATAGTAACAGGAGCATCAAGAGGTATAGGAAGATGTATTGCAGAAAACCTAGCAAAAGAAGGAAATCATGTTATTGCAAACTATAATAAATCTGAAAAAGAAGCAAAAGAATTAAAAACGAAATTAGAAAAAGAAGGCATTTTTGTAGATATATATAAGGCAGATGTTTCTAAGAGAGAAGAAGCTGCTAGTCTTATAGAATTTGCTGTAAATAAATTCGATAAAATAGATGTATTAATAAATAATGCAGGAATAGCTAAGATGCAAATGTTTTCAGATGTAACAGAAGAAGATTGGGATGAAATGATAAATACAAATTTAAAATCAGCATTTTATTGCTCTCAAAAAGCATTAGAACACATGGTACACGAAAAAAAACGGGTTGATAATTAATATATCATCTGTTTGGGGATTAGTTGGAGCATCACTAGAAAGTATATATTCAATATCAAAAGCAGGTATTGATGCAATGACAAAATCACTTGCTAAAGAATATGGGCCATCAAATATTAGGGTAAATTCTATTGCTCCTGGAATAATTAATACAGATATGAATAATGAACTTGATGAAATAATTAGAGAACAGATAAAAAATGAGGTTCCTTTAGGAAAAATCGGAGAGCCAATTGATATATATAGATGTGTTAAATGGCTAATTGAAGATGAATTTACAACAGGGCAAATAATATCACCAAATGGTGGATGGGTAATAACTTAAAAGCTAGAGTTTAAAACTCTAGCTTTTATATTAATTATTATTATTTAATTTTCTTTTATAATTTCCTGAAATGATTTTAGGAATATATGTTATTATTTTATATATCGAGATTCTAATTTTTTTACTCCACAAATAAGATTTTCTAAGTCTATTTGGTCTATCTAAAGAAAATTCTTCTTCTTTAACTATCAAATCTAAAGAAGGTTGTTCTAATTCTACAACATAGTTTTGAGAATTGTTATTGTCCCATTCATCATCTTGATTCCTAAAACAGAAATTGAAAGTATCATAATCTAACAATTGTACTTCTGATTGAAAACCAAGTTCAGTTTTTTCCATTTTTATTTCAGAAACATTTTCCCAGTTAGGGCCAAAACCATAATGAATATATACTTCTTCTGAATCATTCTCGAAAAAAGTACCTGTATATGAAATTTTTATACAAGAATTTCTTAATAATTTATCTGTGTTAAAAAATATATTTTTTAATAATTCCATTTTTATACCTCTTTTATCTTTAGCTTCTATTATTATATATATAAAAAATATAATATTCAAGATTTTTTTACAAAAATTTAAAAAAATTTACAAAATTATTTATTTAAAATTTTGCCAATAATGAAAAAAGGTTGATTTTTAGCTAATTCTAGCTTTTTGACATGTGGATTATCTGCATCCAAGATAACTTTATTCTTCTTACCGATAAATCTTCTTATATAAATTTTATCATCTACAGAAAAAATACCAACCTCTTTGTTATCCAACAAAGTATTAAACTCAATAAAAAGTGTATCTCCTTTTTTGAAGGTAGGAGCCATTGAATCATCTGGCATCTTTACTGCAAGAGAGGCACCTGGCATATTCGCTGGACAAGTAATAAAATTATCTATAGTATCTACAAGAATAATTTTATCATATGACATATGGTCTAGTGCACCATAAGATTCTTGTTCCTCGCTAAGGTTTTTATCATATGTATACATTAATTGTTGATAAGGTATTTCTAAAGCTTGGCAAATCAATTTTAATGTTTTATGACTAGGATTTCTTTCTCCTTTTTCAATATGCGATAAGTGACCTAAATCAATATTTGCAAGGCGAGCAAGTTCAGCTTTAGTCATATTCTTTTCTTCTCTAGCTTTTGCAATCATATCCCCAATCATAACAATACCTCTTTTACTAAAATATAGAAATATTATATAAAAAATTTCAGAAGTTGTCTACTGGTAAACAAAAAAAGATACAAATTATACTCAAAAACTTGACTTGGCAAAAAGACATGTGATATTATTGCTAATATGACAAGGAGGTAAAAATATGTACGAAACTAAATTAAGAAAATACAGAAAAGAAAGAGGCTTAACAATGTCAGAATTAGCTGATTTAACAGGAGTTTCAGTAGGATATATTTGCCATTTGGAAAACGGAACAAGGAGTAATCCATCGATAGAAACAATGGAGAAAATATCTCAAGTCTTAAACAAATCAATATTGGAAGTATTTTTCAAATAAATTTTATATATAACAATTGTAAAAAAAAAATAGGTATGGTACAATGAAAATATAATGGGAGCAAAGAGGTAAATATCTATGAATAAAGTAAATTTTACAGAAGAAATAGAAAAAAACAAAGAAAGATTATCAGCAAAAATAATAGGAGAAGATTCTATAAATTCAAATGTAGCTGAAATAAAAACAAATAAAGAAGAAACAAAAATTGAAGAAAAAAATGAATTGGAGACAAAAAAAGAAATTAAAAATCACAAAGAGGATAAAAAAGAAGCCAAAGAGCAAATAAAATCAAAAACCACAAATATTGGTAAAGCGATTACAATTTTAATGATTATAATAATTTGCGGTTTATTATTATCTACAATATTTGCAATTATGAATATGGGCAATAGTAAGATAATGTCAGGAATAAAAATAAATAATATATTGGTTAAAGATTTAACAAAAGAAGAAGCATTAATATTTATTCAAAATGAAATGCAAAAAAATCAAGAAATTATAGTAAATGTTGATGGGAAATATTTTTCAATAATTAAAGAAAATTTAAATATTACATATAACATTAAAGACGCAGTTGAAGAAGCATATACAGAAGGACGAAACGGAAATATTTTTGAAAATAATTTTACTATTTTAATAAATGAATTGAAAGGTAAAAACATAAAAACAGATATGACAATTGATGAAAAAAGCTTAAAACATGTGGTGAATGAAATTTGTTTAAAAATACCAAATGGATTAAAAGAAAGTACATATTGTATAGAAGATGATAAATTAATTATAAAAGAAGGAGAACCCGGAAAAGGATTCGATTTAGAGGAATTCGAAGCAAAAATTATAGAATATATACAAACAAATGGTGCTTCGAAAATAGAAATAAAAACTATTAATAAAAAACCAGAAGCAATAAATATCGAAGAAATCAGAGAGGAAATCTACAAAGAACCAAAAGATGCATATTATGAAGAAGAACCTTTCAAAATTTACTCTTCGGAAAATGGAATTGATATAGATATAGATGAAGCAAAAAAAATTTTAAGTGAAGAAAAGCAAGAATACGAAATCCCATTAATTATCATAGAAGCAAAGGTAAAAAAAGTATCAATAAGTGCAGATAAGCAATTCCCAGATTTACTTGGAAAATGTACTACTAAATATGATGAAAGCAATGTTTCAAGATCAACTAACCTAAAAGTTGCATCAAAGACAATAAATGAAATGATAATTAATCCAGGAGAAATTTTTTCATTCAATAATGCTTTAGGACCAAGAACAGTTGCAAAAGGGTATAAATTAGGTGCTGGATATTCTGGAGGAAGAAGTGTAAGCATGGTAGGAGGAGGAATTTGCCAAATATCTTCTACACTATACAATGCAGCAATATATGCCAATTTAACTATTGTAGAAAGACACAACCATGCACATATAGCAGCGTATTTAGACCCAGGGAAAGATGCTACAGTATCTTATGGAACCTTAGATTTTAAATTTAAAAACACAAGAGAAGAACCAATAATGATAAAAGCATCTGCAAAAAATGGAATAGCAACAGTTGAAATTTACGGTAAAAAAGAGTCTGATGAATATGATATAGAAATAGTTTCTATTGTTTCGAATTATATAGGATTTAAAACAATTTATGAATATGATTCAACAAAAGAAGTGGGATACCAAAAAGTTACACAGCAAGGAATGAGAGGATGCAATAGCACTACATATAAAATATATAGCAAAAATGGAATAGAAATAAAAAGGGAGCAAATATCAAAAGACTATTTTGCACCAATGAATAAATATATTACAGTAGGAACGAAAGAAACAGTAGTTACTCCAACAGAACCAGTCACTCCAGCTATTCCAGAAGAACCAGTAAAACCAACCACACCAGAAGAAACAGAGACAGAACCAGAGCCAGAAAAACCGGAAGAAACAGGTGAATCAGAAACTCTAGAAGATCCAACAGAACCGGAAACTTCAACGGAAGATTAAGATAACTAATAGAAAAAATTTAATATATAACCTAATATAAAAATAAAGGAAAGAATAAAAATGCAAGAAAATGAATTCAAATATTATGAGAGAATAGGAAACTGGGATTTTAGTCAAATAAAATTCCAAACCGAAAATTTAACTAATTGGGATTTTTATGAAAAAATAAAAGAAAACACAAATGAAAAATCATTATGTTTAGATTTAGGAACAGGTGGCGGAGAAGAAGTTTTAAAAAATTATCCAAGTGTTGGAATGATAATAGCTACAGATTTTTCTGAAGAAATGATAAAAACAGCTAAAAAAAATGCGAAGAAATATTCAAATAAAAGAGTAAAATTTACAAAAATGAATAACTTAGAAATGAATTTTCCAAGAGAAACTTTTGATTTAATTTCTGCAAGACACACAATAATAGAAGCAAAGCAAGTTTATGATTGCTTAGCAAATCATGGAATCCTTGTAATAGAAGGAGTCGATAAGAAGGATTGTTGGGAAATAAAAGAAATTTTTGGAAGAGGTCAAGCATATAATGACAAAATTGCAATATCAGAAAAAGATTATTTAGATTTAAAAGAAGCAGGATTTAAGAATATTGAAAAGGTTGAAATATTACAAAATGAGTATTATGAAACAGAAGAAGATTTAATGGCACTTCTTTTAAAAACACCTATATTAGATGACTTTTCGGAAATAAAGGAGGAAAAGTTTGAACACAGAACCATAATTGAAAAAAAATTATTTGATGAATATGTAAAAAGGTATAAAACAGAAAAAGGAATACTGTTAAAAAGAGTTTTATATGGGATATTAGCAAAGAAATAAAATAATACAACAATAAAATTATTGAAGACGGAACAAAATGAGGACAAAAGCGATTGTAACTCCAATTAAGGATTTAATAAAAATGGACATAATAAAAAA
>SFKP01000003.1 GCA_004553715.1 Clostridiales bacterium | reverse complement strand
AACATAAATATACCTCCATGTCATTTTACTACAGGGCTTCCACCCACAAATTTAAACTCATCCCCATCTTCTCTTATTTCAAAAGCAAAATAGTTTTTATGAGGTTTAAGTTTGCACTTACCTTTAATTTCATTTGTTTCTTCATCAAAATACAAAATTGGTTTGATTTCTTCTGTAGTTTCTGGATCTATAATTGTTATTGTTCTTTTTAAGTTTGGTGTATATTGAAAATCTTTATATTCTGTTTCTTCTTCGTTATATATGTTTTTGAATTTAAACGGTATTGGTTTTTTTGAGATAAGCACTTTATTACCATCTAATACACCATTATTTATAACAACCTTTTCTTTTCCAAAAGAAAGAATTGCTAAAAAGTTTCCTTCTGGTTTTGGTTCGTCGATATAAAATGTCTTTTTCTTTTTTTCTCCGACAAACTCTTCCGTATATTCTAATCTTTCTAATGTAAGCCTTGGCACATGTTTATCTTCTTTTCCCTCTGTTTTATTTATTTCATATATTACTGTATTTACATTTTCTGGATCCATAATACTAAAATGTTTTCCTTGTATTACTTCGTTCATTCCTTGCACCCCTGTTCTAATATGGCTTTCTCCTTTGTACAACTATTATAATTATACAATACAAAGAGCTTTTTGTCAACGATTTTATGTCTACTTTCCTTATTTCTAGTTAACGATATTTTCTTTAAATCCGTCATATTATATGTAGTTACTATATCTAAAAAACGTTATCTAGTAGCAGTGTCTCTTGGACTGAATTTTGAAATTGTCGCCAATTGTTTAAATAGTTCTTTTTCCTCATCTTGCAAGTTCTTTGGCATAGCTATATTAATTTTTATAATTAGATTCCCTCTACCACCTTGTCCATCTTTATAACCTTTACCTGGTATAGTAATTTTATCGTCACTTTGTGTACCTTCTGGAATATAAATTGATATCTTTTCTTCTATTGATGGAATAGTTAATCTTTTACCTAATGCTGCCTCCCATGGTGTAATATATAGATTTGTTAATAAATCAATACCTTCTAATTGAAAGTTTTGGCTATTTTCAATATGAATTCTTATATATAAATTTCCATTTTTACCGCCATTTTTACCGGGTTTTCCTTGTCCCAAAAGTCTTATTTTTTCTCCTTCTCTAATACCTGCTGGTATTGAAATAGCAAAGCTTTTCATTTTCCCATTTACTGCTCTTAAAACAAGTTTTTTTTCTGTCCCGAAATATGCTTCCTCAAGCTTTACTGTAATTTCTGTATCTATGTCTTCACCATTTATTGGCTTTTTTGTTTCCTTCTTTTCTAGCTTTTCTTGTTTTTCTCCAAAAAATATATCAAACATTTCATTTATTGGAGATATATGCTGTCTTTTAGTTTTATTGTCTGCTTGCTTCTTTTTATAAACTTTTGAAACCCATATTCTATCATATTTTCTTTTTGTATTACCTGCAGAAAGTATTCTATATGCTTCATTTATATCTTTAAATCTCTCTTCTGCAAATTTATTTTCTTTATTTATATCTGGATGATATTTTTTCGCTTGTTTCCTAAATGCTTCTTTTATTTCTTCTGTAGAAACTCTATTTGTATTTAAGCCTAAAATCATATAATAATCTTTAAATACCATTTCGAATTTCCCCCTACTGCCTAATTTACTTTAAAAGTATATCATATCTATTAAATTTATTCAACTGTTTTTTTACTGATTTTATCGTACAAGCATCAAAAAAGATT
Source organism: Clostridiales bacterium (assembly GCA_004553715.1). Lineage (GTDB taxonomy): Bacteria > Bacillota > Clostridia > TANB77 > CAG-508 > SFKP01. The sequence continues at coordinate 31,639 of SFKP01000003.1, read as the reverse complement.
CTAGTCTTCACTAGAATCTTTTTTTGTTTATGTGCTATTATGCACTAGCTTTTGAAAATTGAACGTTAAAGTTTACATTTGTTCCTGAAGCCATATTTTCGCAGTCAACATCTTGTCCTTCAATCCACATATATACTCTGACTTTTGTTACTCCTGCTGCTAAATTATCAAATGTCACTTGTTGTCCAGCTGTTGGTATTTTCCACTTTGGCAATACTTTTTCAAAATATACCTCACTTGGATTTTCTGTTATTGTTTGTTTCATTGTAATTGTTTCTGCTGGTATTGCATCTATTATTCCATAATAATCTAGTGGGGCTGCATTTGTTAATGTCGTTGTTGTACTATAAATATCACGAGCAGATGTTACACCGTTTGCTGTATGCACATCGCAATTTGGTTCTAATATATCTGCTTTCCCGCTAGCAGAAGAAGATGCTCTCATAGTTTCTGGATCTGTTTCTGCACTTACTGTTGCCTCTTTAACAAAAGCAATACGTGCGGCATTTTTTAATCCTTTATCAGAACCATCAAATACAACATTTGTTCCTGTAGTTAAATATACAGTTGTTGGTTCATCTACTTTTAAAAACAAATCAAATGCTATGAATTTTCCTGATGTACCTGTTGCCTCTGTCTGTTTTGTAGCTGATAAGTAATATGTTCCACTATCATCTGCAGTTACTTCTCCGTAAAACATTTCCATTTTCCCGTCTACTACATTTCCCGCTGTTGAAACAGGTTCTATACTAATGCTTTGATTGTCATTAGTTGGTACTGGTAATTGATTTACCAATACATCATATGTCTCTGCTGCCTCTTTTAAGTCATTTATATCTAGAACTGTTTTCCAATTTTGTGCATCTGCTGATATTTGCAGACCATTGGCTGCCTCAACCTTAACCTGTAATTGGCTAATTGTAACTGTTTGGTTTGCTGTAAACCATGCATAAGATGATGCGACTAGGAGTAATGCCATCAATAACAATAATAATATTGATGATTTTAAACTTGTTTTCTTTTGTTTTTTATTACTCATATTTTTTCCTATCCTTTTCTTTTTTTTATTTAATCTAAAGATACCACATAAAAATAATAAGGTCAACAGGTTTGTATAATTTGTAACATAAATGTTATTTTGTAATATTTTTGTAATATTTTGTATTATTTTCAATTATTATATAACATGTTCTTCTGTTATATCCATGTGCATTTTCATCATACCTCCAATAAGAGCATCTACACAATCTGGATCGTCTCCTTCCACCCATATTACTATTGTAAATTTATCAATATCTCCTACTTTGAATTCTGTTCTTTGTTTTTCGACAACTGTTAGATTGTCTTTAAATTGTACTGTTCCTATTTCTTGGGCTCCTGTACGCTCATTTGCTTTGGCATAAACTGTTTTTTCTCCATTTCTAAAAACCATTACTCTTATTGCCTTATCTACATCTTTTATAACATCATCTACAACAATTTTATACCAATAATTTATTGTATCGGCTCCCTTGTTTTCTATGTAAAAAGTATATGCTATGTAATTTGGTCCATTATGAGTTCCTTCTCCTTCTTCATCTATGTTTTCTGGTAACCAATTTATTGATATATTGTCTACAAATTCTAACTCATCGACTTTTAATATTTTTTTTTCATTTTTTTCTGATAGTTTTTCATACATAACGAGTCCGCTCCTTCTTGCTAACTCTTCATCTAATGTTATTGTAAAGGCTCCTCCTTCATAAAATAATCGTAGTAAAAAATATATAATCATTAAAAAAAGAGCAATTATTAAAAGTGCTAACTTAATGATTCTAACTTTTCTTTCTCTGTTTTTTAATTTTTCTGAATCTAATCGGCTTACTTCTTTGCTTTCATATAGAGATATTTTGTTTTTTTCTAGAAGTTTTTTCGTTTTTTCTTCTTGTTCTTTCTTATCTTTCTTTTTACTCATTATTTTCTCCTCATTCAAAATATTCTTTTTATTTTAATTGTTATTTTATTGATTCTGCTTTTCTTTTATAGTACAATAATTATATTATATTAGATATATATAAATCAATATATATTTTAGATTATATGTAGGTGTTATTAAATGAAAAATTATACAAAAATTATTTTTATTGTTTTTGCTTTTCTAATACTTATTTTGCTTATTTTTTTCATAAGGCAAACATATGCAAAATATATTAGTTCTTTAGATGGTTCTGCTTCTGTCACAATATCTAGATGGAACATTACAGTAAATAATCAATCTATAAAAAATAATCCTGATATTTCATCAAAAATCGTTCCTGTGTTTCCTGGGAATGATAATATTGCTAGCAATGTAATTGCTCCTACTGCAGAAGGTTATTTTGATTTACATTTTGATTTTACTAATGTAGATGTATCTTTTAAATATGAGATAAGTGTTTCAGCAGATGAAACTAGTGCAGTTTCAGATTTAGTGGCTACTGGCTATATTGTAGATAATGGAACTCGAATTGATTTTACAAATTTTAATGAATTAATATCCGATACTATCAGTCTTAATGATAATATTCAGTCTAGAGATATACGAGTATTTGTTATGTGGGACGATAATTCCGAAACTCAAACCATGGATAACATAGCAGATACAACTTCTACAATGGTAAATAATAGTAATGCTATTTTAAAAGTTACAATTAGTCTAACACAAATTGCTAATTAATTTTTAAGTTTTTCTTATACAGAATTTATTAAGAGAGTAACAATTCACCGTTACTCTCTTTGTTGCGCTATTAATATTATAGTTAAACTTAAACTAGCTGTATTGGGATTTTCTTCGTTAAAATCGTATGCCGCTTCTCCCCAGAATGTATCTTGTTCATCATTTCCTGACTCATATGGCCATTCCACACTTATTGTGTAAGATCCTTCTCCGTATTCCATTTCCTAGCTCTTGATTCTCAATATCAATGTTTATTTTGAATGGATATTCATTTAAAATTTTATTTTTTAATTCTTCACTAGTACAATTTTCGCCTACAATATACTCTTGGTCTAATATTCTTAGTGATTGATATTGATAATATAAATTTGCTATTGTTTCTCCAACATTCTTTACTGTGATTTTTTTTATATACGTTGGCATTCCTGGATAAATTTCATTAACATCTATATTAACATTAGTAATAGTTTCATTATCGCCCACTTGAAATGTTATATTCCAAGAAGTAACATGTGCTGTCATCCCTCCGGATACTCTTGTTGCAAATACAAACCAAGCATATGAATTAAATGCTAGTAAAGAGATTAAAATCAATATAGTTTTTAATCTTACATATTTTGTTAAAGAACTTTTTTTAGCATCTTTTTTATCTTTTTTCACTCTTATTTCTTCCTTTATTTTTTATCAATTTCATTTTCTTTAAAATCGTCTTTCTCTTTTTCATTACGTATTTTTACAAATTTAACTATTATTAAAATTGTAAGAGGAATGAATATTAAGAAATAAAATCCATATATATTGTTTATAATTTTAGTTATAAAGCTTAATATATATGTTTTGTATATTACAATTCCATATATTTGATTTTCTTGAACAACAGGATCTTCTACTTCATTTGCAAGCCCTTTTGTGTGGAAACGATATTTGCCATCACTTTCTTCTATATCTACTACTCGGTGTGTAACTACTCTCCCCGCAAAACCTTGCTCTGTGCCTAGGTAAACTAAATCATCTCCTACCTTAATTTTGCTAGGTTCTATTTTTTTTGATATTAAAACATCTCCTATTTGATATTCTGGAAACATACTTTCTGTTACAATATTAAATATTCTTATTCCACCAATACTTGCATTATTTTTGCTAACTCTTTGTAGAATGACAACTGCTAAGATTAATATAACCAAAGCTAACAATATATAATATATGATATTTCCTATTATCTTTAATGCTTTATTATTTTTTATTTTATTTAACATTTCTTCTCCTTATTTTTTTGATATTTTCTAAATATTCTTCTATATGCTTACTAAAAATATACTGTATTTCTTTTATAGTAGCTTGCTTTTTATATTTAATAACAGCAAATTTTTCTCCTAGCATTTCTGTAAATTCTTCTTGTGATATATTATCATCTATTTCAACAACTCTTTCAAGCATTTTGCTAATAATAATATTCTGCATTTCTCTTTTTTGCTCTTTATCATCAAATAAATCTTGATTATCCTTATTCATGCTGTTAATTATGAGATAATTTATAAAGAAAGATTCATCCATCATATCTTTTAATTCTGTGTCATCATCATATTCTTTATTTTCACCTGTTTTTCTTGTTTTGTCATCTATATTATCTTTTAAATAATGCCAAAGTTGCATTGCATATTGAAAATTTACATTTTTTAAAATAACATTTGTCTTTTTTATCGGATCTCTAACTAAAGTAATATGTTTTTTATCTATAATTTTATAAACATTATTACAAGTCAAATCTAATATTTTTATCTCTAAATTTTCAATTCTCTTTAAAATATTATCTATGCTATCTGGATCATTTTTTGCATCTTGAGATGTCTTTTTTGCATTAAGCGATACATTTATATTTACTTGTTCTTTTCCCACTTGTGAGCGCGCTTCATAATCAAATTGTCTATCATTTTTCCCTATTTCATTTTGAAATTGTTCTAATGTTTTTTTCTTTCGACTTACAAAGATTTTCATATTTTGGATTAATGTATATATAAGCTTATTTTCATACGTGTCATAGCTTTCTTCTTTATCTATATTTAATATTTTCGAAGGTTTAACATCTCCGATTTTCATCTATTTCTTGTATAAAGCTAGTATTTTTCGATAAGTTTTTTATGCTTTCAACTGTTATTCTTCTTGCACGTTCTATTTTTACAATTTCTTCTTCATTGATAATAAAACGATTGGGATTACGCAATATATTATCTATATATGGTATTGTTCTTTCCATTATTTCTATCCATTCTGTATCTTTTATTATTTTTTCACTTTCCTGTTTAACATGCAAAGTAGAATTTATGTTTTTTTTAAACAATTTTTCTTGATTCTCATTTGCAGATTGGTAAATATCAATTAACTTTGAATTCTCCATTATTTCTCCTTATTTGTTTTATGTAAGTTTCTTTAATCTCATCATGTAATCTATACATTCCTTCATTTTACCTTTACCAAAAGTTTTTTCAAGGAATTCCACATATGGTAATATTTCATCTCTAATATATGAAATATTTAACTGTTCAAATTTTCTTAAAACTTTCTTTGCCATAAAGTAATCTACTCCAGCTATTTCGTCTCCCCCACATGCTACATATACCGGCACAAATTTTTTCATGTGTGCCACAATACGGTTACCAAAAGCAATACGGAAATGTTTAATTGTATAATCATCCATTTGTTCAATTTTTGCTAAAATATCATCTGATAAAGGATGTTCTTGCATTGCTTTTGAAAACAGTTTATCTAAATATGAATAATTTACATCTAATGGTGGCATATCGATTGGTTCAAAAACTTGTCCTTTGTCATTTATATCTATTGGCATCGCTCTATCATACACTTTATCAGTAACCATGAAAGTAGAGTCATCATTATTAATTGTTCCAATATACCACATATTAGGTGGTATTTTTAATTTACCTTCTTTTAATTTTTTAGGATCAGTTTTCCAACTACTTGGGACAATCTCTATTACCCATTCATCTTTATTTGGCATCTCCAAAATTGATAGCATTTCAGCAAAATAGTATTCCACACGTGCTATGTTCATCTCATCTAATATAATAGTATAAACATCATCAGTATATCCTGCTTTATACATTTCTTTTAATACTTCTGTTTCATTAAATTTTTTTGTAAATTCATTAAAATATCCAAACAATTCAGTTCTATCTCTCCATGATGGCTGTACAGATGCAACACATGAATCATGTTTTAAAAATTTTCCCCAAGCATATGCAAGAGAAGTTTTACCTGTACCAGATATACCTTGTAATATTACAAGTTTAGTAGAAGCAAGTGCAGATATAAATAATCTCATCATATCTGATGTATAATAAAGGTGTAATCTTGATGCTGCAAAATTTCTAAAATGTTCGCAAAATTCTGGTAATGTGAAATTATTTCCGTAGTCTTTTATTTTATAATTTACAAATTGTTCATCAATTGTAGATAATTTTGCAAATCTTGTATCTTTATTTGTATTGTCTTTCTCTTCTTGTTCAGAAGTATTTTCCTCTATCGATTCTTCTGGACTATCTGTAGGTTTTAATCCTAATTGTGATACTTTCATTGCCAAAATTTCATCTTTTTCTTTTACTAATCTAACAACTTTGTCATTTAAGGAGGCAATTTCTTGTAGCATAGCGTCTTGATCTATTGTCTTTTTCCTTATTTTAGCATATTTTCTCACTGTAAAGATTATTAAAAACACAGCCAATCCTATTGTTAGTACGATTAATCCTATTGCTATACCTACTAATAACCATTCTGGCATAGAAAAATCATTTTTATAGTTATTAATTACTTTTGTATATGCAGGTATATTTATTAATTCACATATTCCTTTCCATATGCCTTTCAGCATTATACTTATCCCTGCAAAAAATTGCCCTAAGAAATCATATAAAAATTTCGTAAATGTTCCCATATTTTTCCCTTTCTAAAATAACGTATCATTACTATAAATATTATTTTATATCTCTATTAATTTTTTAATAATAGGTTTATTTGCTATAATTTCATCAAAGTATTTTAAGTTTTTACTTGCAATTGTAAATTGAAAAATATTTAGTTTTTCAAAGTTTGTATATATTGGTTCAAAAGTTTCATCTAATATGACAGAAAATTTAAATCCATTTCTCATTAAATCATAAATAGTATCTTTATTATTCATAAAATCTTTATATTTAATTTGCAAACTTACTTTATCTTGTACAGCCGAATTATCTATTATATTTAAAATTCTAGCCATTTTTTTAGGTTTATCTATTAAACTTATTGCGAATTCTACTATATATTGCCTTTTAAAATTACCTTTTAGTATATCATCTAAAACTTTTAATGTTATTAAATTGTATTCCACTTCTAATTTATCTTCTGCTATAATTCCTGTATTAAAAGCTTTTTCTATACTAATTCCACTATATATCTCTGGCACCTTTATATTATATTTTAGTAAAACCTTATGTGCATTATTGACCCCTTCATAATCTGTAATTTTTAAGAAAAACTCATCTGTTTTTAATTGTTTTAAAAAAGCCTCTTTTTCATTTAAATATGATGTATATATATTGTAGAATTTGTCTTTAAAGTTTTGTTCATCTTTTCCTAAGATTTTTTTTCTCATCTTATAAAGTTTTTCTATCATCTCGTCTATATCTACTTTGTAAGAAATTTTATCGAAATATAATATGTAATAGAAAAATAATCCCATATGTTCTACTAATTTTTGTTTTTCTGGCATGCTTCTTAATATGCTTGCTTCCTCTTCTTTTATTGCATTTAAATAATTTTTTCTAAATGGCAAATTGTTGTCTTTAGGATAGAAGTTGTAAAATCTAACATTAAGATATGCATCCATATATCTTAATGCAAGTTTATTACTGTATTGATTGCCAAATATCAATTTCATATATTCTAATATCTCTTTTTGCGTTATCTTTATGTATTCTAGCATTATATTATTTGTCATATTTGTTCCTTTCATATATTATTTTTATCTCGAACTTACATTTATAATAGAAGTTTCATTTACTATCGGATATGTATAATCTTGAGAAGTATCCATTTTATAGAATCGAACTTTTGTACTTGATATTGGATCTATTTTAAACGTTATACTATTAATATAATTGCTTCCATTAATATTGGTTGTTGTTGTTGATATCGCATTTAAATAATTCGTGTCTGTCATGTCTAATAGAACATCTTCTGGATTAAAAGTAAGTGTCGTAATTGCTGAATAACATTTTTCTTTATCACTATTAGACAAATTTAAATAAGTATCTACATCTATAGTATCTCCTACATTATATTCTCCAAAAGCTGTCTCTACTTTATAATAAGATAATGTATTTGTTAGATTTACTTCTAAATATTGGCTAGAAGCAGCATCTACAATTTCATATGATAATCTTTCTTGTCCTACTACTAATGTAAATTTTGCACTTAACGTTTTAAAGTATTTCCCTGTTGATGTCGCTGTAATTGTTACTGTAACTTTTTCATTATCTCTTAACACAGTATTTGGAGTTATCACCAAATTAAAATAATCCCTATTTGTGCTTGCTAAAATTATTCCTTGCTCTTTGCTTAATTGACAGGTCGCATTTGATGTGCATGTATATTGGATATCATATGGAATATCATAATTTGTGCGTTGTAAATTATTATTTGTACTATTCATATTTATTGTTATTGTATATGGATCGACACCTGTCCAATTTTCTATTTGATAAATTGCCATATTGTCTTTTAGTTTATCACTATAGAAATAAAATTCTTGTGTTCTAACAAAAAAATTGTTAAACCCATTTATAACATATCTACCAAAAGAAGCACATATTGTTATTAATGATAATAATATAAGTATCAATATTATTATTTGCTGTCTTTTATAAACATTTCTCTTCTGCATGTTCAAATTCCCTTTCTATAATCTAGATTATTTGTTTAGAATTTACAGTTATTTCTATTCCTTCTATAATATCTTGATAATTTATCGTATTATATTCTTGGGGAAAATGTACTACTAATTGATATATATTGGTTTCATCTTCTCTAAAGCTAAAACTCTCTGTTTCTGTTGTAATTATTCTAAAATATGTACCATCTTCATCTTGAATTATTTCATCTGTCTTTTTTATACTTGTAGCATTATCATCATTATAATTTTGGTTTTTATATAATTCATAAGTTATAGGTAAATTAGTTGTAGTCTTTATCGATAACTCATATTCTAAATCTGTTTGGCATCTTTTTTGACCTTTGGTATTTGATATTGAAAAAGTATATATATATGGCTCTTCCCTTGGGAATAATTCATCTAAATTTAAATTCATTGACTGATAATCTTTATTTAAAACATAAAAAGCAACTATAATATTTGGCTTTGTGTTTGCCCTGCTTTCGTATTTTGAATATGTAAATGATATCATTTTAATTAGCAAAATTAATACAAAAACTAAGATTAATAATTTTATTATGCGCTTTCTTACTTCGTTTTTCTTCTTCATATTGCTCTCTTTCCCCCTATATTATGGCTTGTAATATGTAATCACGGTTATTATAATTATAAATAATAAAAGTGATATTAAGACTGACGGTTCTGTTAGCACTTGTTTCCATATTCCTGCTTTTGGAATAATATATTTTACTTTCCCAATAACTTGAGATTTATTTATAGGGACATCTTTGCTATTATTTGCATCTCCTTTTGTTATTAGCTTATCTCCATCTATTTTTATTAGTCTGTGTGTAATTAAATCTTCTCCATCTTGATAAACAATAATATCATTTTCATATATCGTATCTCCTATTTTTACAATTATAAAGTCTTCTACATTTATTGTATTTGCCATACTTCCTGTTATAACTTCCAATACTGTATAACCCATAATATTTGCAAATGATTTCTTTTGTACTTTTGTTTGTATAATATAAAATATTGCTATAGCTATAAGTAATATAACAATAGCCATTATTATATCCAATATTATCTCAAAAATATTTTTTAATATTTTCATTGTTAATCATATTTCCTCCAAATAGTATCACGGAGTATACTCATTTATTGTTTCTCCTAAATATTGAGTTGCAATTACATTTACCGGTATTTTTAAAGAATACTCTTGTAAAGTACCTAATGTAGTATCCATGCTATTATTTTCTTCATCATTTACCCATTCAATTGTTACTTTTATTTTGTCAGTTTTCCCTTGTCTTATATCATCCAAAGTAATAACTCCTGTATACGTATCCTCTTCAGTTTGTACTAGCTGTTTGTTTTGTTCAATTTCTTCAATGGAAATGATGTTTATTTTATCATTTATTAAGCTAGTTTCATCTAATTTTATTGAATATTTTAATGATACATCTGTATTTTTAGGATCCAAAATAATATAAAAGCACCCTTTTATTCCTGGTGCAATAAAGCCTTCTTCTACATGGTCGCTTGTTTCTACTTCGAAATTATCTACAGTAAATTTATTACTGTTTTCTCCGAGATACATTGGTTCCATTTAGATAAATGGTCCAAGTAGCATTCCTTTGTGATATTCTTCCTTCGCCTTCACTATAAAAAAGGGCATATGTTTTCATTATTTTATATGCCCATGTTATAATCATAAATAATATTATTATAATTAAAACTCTTTTTATTATTTTTTTTTGCATTACAACCTTATTTTATTTACCTTCTTTTTTCGCATTTTTTATTTCTGAAAACACTACTGTAATCTCATACAAGAAAGCTAGCAATGATGGGAAGACTATTAAAAATAAAAATCCCCATTTTGATTCAAGAACTGATAAAATACCTCCAACTTTTGAAATAGCTTTTGCATCATTTGATATACCTATTACATTTTTACTAGATATTTTATGATCTTCTCCTATTGTAAAAGTTATCTCTGTTGGTGACACAATCTCTTTCCCTGTTACCTCTGCTAATGCTATATCCACTTGTTTTTCTTGTGTTGTATAGAAAAATATGTTATCGCCTATTTCAATCTTACTTTTATTCCCTGATTTTGCAATTACTAAATCTCCTTTATTATAATTTGGAACTAATTCCTCATTTGTCACTAAAATAAATGAATAATCTCCGAACTCACTTACTTTATATTGATTATATGATAATAAACAAACTGTTGTAAATACGGCAATTAATGCATATATGGTAATAACTATGTTACCAATAATTCTTTTCATATTTCCCCTCCTATGATTTTAATTATAAATATACTATAATTAATGTAATTACTATATCATACCGTTATACTTTTTTCAAGGTATTTTTTATATTATTTTCTACACTATTTGTTATTAGTTAATAGTTTTAATAGATGTACTATTTCCTTAGGAAATGTAGTACGTTTTTTTCGAACCTGAAGAAGGAAAATGTCCTACGCTCTGCAAGATGGAGCGTATCGAAGAGCACTCCATTTATCTAATAAATTTTTATTTTAGTGTTGCTATTTTTATTTAAAATGTTTATAATTATAGTTATAAGTTGGAGGTACAAATGATAAAGTTTAATGCACGCAAAAATACAAATAAAAATAATATCATAAAGCTTATAAACATAGAAGTTAGTTCTATTAATTCTTTTTTGGATTGTCAGAAAACCTATAGTAAACAAATATTAGTATTTTTTAAAAACTTTATGAGTAATATTGATGTTGACTCTATTCTTTCTGATGAAATTACAAAATTGATATCAGATGCAAGTAATTATTTATCATTAATACATCAAAATATCGCTTTATATAATAATCTATTAGATATATTAGATAATTTGATGTTCAACTTAGATTCCTTAGATTATTCAAATATCATTAATAAAATATCAAAATATAATAAGAAACTTGATTCGGTAACAGCTAAAATATTAAAAAATAATTTTGAAATAGAGCAGTTTATTCATTCTATGCTTATGGTTGATATCTCTGAATATATTTCTGTTGATAACTTAGATATATTAGATACCATATCTGACGATGTAAATAGTATAGCAACGGCTACTCGTGAAAATCAATCAAAAGAAGCAGAAATTTCTACAGATAAATTACCTATCATTGAAAACACCTTAAATATATCTCAAATTACTGGCCTAGTTACTTTGCCTTATAAAATAAGCGATTTAAGGAAAGCGATGAGAAAAAATCCTGGTACTTACTCATCATTATCTGATGTTGTGGAAAAATTATATACCATACCTCTTGCAAATTATAAAGTTACGTCTGTTTCAAGATTTAAAGAAGCTTATAAATTAATTGTTGAAAGAGAACATGGTACAAAAAAAGATGCATTAAAATTAGCAATTGAACTGTTTTCTAATTATAATTTGCACCCAGCTATAATTACTGCTTGTAAAACCCTAGATGAATTAGATGTGTATTTATCTTGTTTAGAGTTTAATGAATTAGAAGATTTTCACTTTTTTAAAATAATATATGAAGGTTTTCCAATTTTAGCTAAAAACAGAAAAAAACAAAAATAAAATTTAAAAAAGATATGTATATTTTGTAACACATATCTTTTTTTGTTATTTATTATTTGTTTCTCTTTGTTTTTTTCTCTTATTACTTAATATAAATTTATATTTATTAATATTAAATTTTAAAATAAGATAAATTATAATTATACTGGTTGTTATCTTACTTTCAAAAATTTTAAATAAAAAACCCAAATTTGGAATATTTATTAGTATTCTTGACTTTATATTTTCTCTTTGTTTATATTCAATATCTATATTATAGTTACTATCTGCTTTTGTTATATAAATAATCTCATTATCATTATTGTTTATTTTTATTAATCTGTGATATTTAATTGAATTATCAATGTCATAGCCTATAATTTGTTTTTCTTTTATGTCTTCTTCTTTGATTTTAACACCTATTATTAAACTATTTTTTTTAATTGTTGGAGCCATTTCGTTTTCTTTTTCAGTTGAAATATATATATTAAAAATTTTTGCGTATTTTTTACTTTTAAAAACATTGTTGAACATATATAAAATATTATACAAAATTAAGCATATTAATATAAAATAAACACAACTTCTTAAGATTCGTCTTATGGTATTATTCGTTTTTCTTTTGAATTGTCCCAATGAATTTTTCATCTTCAATCTTCTTTTTTCCTCTCCTAATTTCGCTTTTTTCCTTCATTTCAATTTTATTTAAATGCATAATCAGAAAAATAAGTATAACTAAAATTATGACAATACCATTTTTAAATAGCCCAACTGCCTTTCCTAGCTTTGGAATTTTAATAATTTCTTTTCCTTCAATATCCTCTATAGTAAGTTTCTCCTCATCTGCAATATTGTTATTATCTCCTTTTGTTATATATGTTGTGATATCATCTTCATTAGATATCTTAATAATTCTATGTGTAATTACTTTTCCATTTTTCTTAAATGTTACAATATCTCCAACCTTTAAGTCACTTTCTTCTATTCTTTTTATTATTATGACATCATCTATATTAAGCTCTGGTTTCATACTATCTGTTGATATTAAATATGCTTTATAAATATAAAAATTGGGAGTATCAAATTTATCTATATAGCTAATATATAACAATACAATATTATATAATATAATAATTAAAAATATAAATATTATTTTTTTTATTCTATTATTTATTTCTTTTCGTCTTTTTATTGACTCAATATCGTATTTCATTTGTTCCTCCAATATTTTAATTTATGGGATAAAATTATTTAATAATCATATATTCAAAAGTTTCACCAATATATTGTTCTCCATCATATAATTTTATAACTATTTTATATGTTCCTGTAGTTAAATTTTGTGCTAAATCTAATGTATAAGTCATATGCTCCTGTAAGGTTACGTTCAGAATATATTCGTTATTTGATTTAATATCTGCAATTGGTACTAATAAATAGTCTGATAAATTAACCAATTCATAACCTTGTGCATATATTGTATCATAGTTTCTTCTATATAAAGATATAGTCATATTTGGATTACTCAATACTGATGAATAGTCTATATTTAATACTATATCATTATTTTTATTTCCCGTAAATCCTTTTTCTTTTTCAACAAACTTTGAATTATCATCTGTATAAACTTTAAGTCCGTATGTCGATTCAATAATTGTTATCCCAACCTCTACCACATCTGATGATTGTATACCATAATAAATTCCATCTGGTGATCCAAAAGATTCTATTTTTATTGTGTAATCTCCAGTTGCTAAAACAGTATTGTTAGCCGTATCGATAGTAATTTTTGAAAGTACATTCGTTACCCTGTCTGCTGTGCAAATTCTAGTTGTTCCATCAATTCTTGGATAATACTTTATTCCATTTAATTCAAATGATACACCAAGTAATGAATCACTATTTAACTGATTACCATTATTATCATACATCGTAATTTTGATTCCCATTTTTTCCTCGAAAAATTGTGTATCATATATCATTTTAGATTCCACGATATCTTGTAGGAAATTAGTTGTAACAGATAATACAAAGCTGTTTCCTCTATATACAATATTTTTGTCTGTTACTGCTGTAACATTTATGCTAGCATCTTTATCTTTATATACACTATATAACATTGTATCTCTTTGGATACCTAAGACACCTATTAAAGTCTGTCCTTCCTCATCCCTTAATTCCATTAAAAGTGAATTATTATATATGTTTGTAGGTATATAATTTTCACTAAAATCTATATGAAAAATAAAATTTTCATATATTAAATCTTGCTCATTATTGTAGTATGTTTGAGTTGCAGATTGCTCATCATAGTAAGTTGCATCACTTCCCATTACAAGAAAATCTTCTAAATTATATACGTATTTTTGTGCCTGTTCATCTTCTAAAGATACAACATAATAATAATGTTTGTTTGTAGCCATATCAAGCATAGTTATTTTTGTATTGTGAGGGAAAGCATATGCTGCTCCACTTGAAGTTCTTGATACTAAAACATGATTATAATTAACATATCCTTCATAATAATCACTTTCCGAAAATTCTGGAATAAACAATGAATAATATGTTGTAAATTTACTTGAATCTGTTATGTTTGTTTCTGTTGTTGTAAACAAAGAAAATTCTTCTCCTGGAGCAATTGCTGCTTCATAAAAATCATTTTGATATAACGCTGTTGACATTGTTATTATGATATCAATATATGCCATTCTAACATTTAAATCATCTATTGGAATTTGTGCTTGCAGTCTTATTCTTACACTCCCTAAATTTTGTGCTATTGTTATATTTTCAGAGTGATATAAACATAAATTTAAAGAAGGTGTAAAGTTTGAATTATCTCCATTATATGTTATAGCGCCACTATACGAGCCTCCATTTTCTGTTAAAAAACTTGTTGTGTTTTTGTTCATCCAGCCATTATTACCAGTTTTCATTGTTAACCCAAATACTGTATTTGCAGTTTCTTCATCTAAAGCTACACTCTCAATTTGATTATAATCTACAAGTGATATTCCTTCAATTAGTCCTGCTGAAAAACCTATTAATGAAAATCTAATGTTAGGTTCTGAAAATCCTGCTAATCCTAGCTCATAGGCACCTAGTGTAGCATATTTGGATGCTGTAAGAGATACCTCGTATGTGGTAATATCTAAATCAACTCCTATTAGCCAAATATAATAAACATCATCTTTCGGGCTTGTTTCTATATATTGTGTCTTTATATATCCTGGATTTTCTTTATTATCGTAATTTGAATAAAAACCATCAATTGTTATATCATGATTTGCTTTGTGTAGACCTCTTACATAGGAATTTGTAGAAAATGTACCAGCATTTGTTATTTCATCTCCATTTTCATATTCTCTATTATATAAGCCTGTACTCGTAGTTGGATTTGTTGCATTTGTGTATAATCCAAAAAATGTCATTCCAATAACTTCCCCATATGCTGTTACTTGCTCATTTGTTGCTATATTTAAATTTTTTCCTTCCAACATATATAATCTGTTGTCTACATTTTTTGTTATTTCTCCACTTTCTTCATCTATCGTAACTGTAGCTTTTACTTCTTCTCCATCTTGGTCTACACAACTTGTAAATTTTTTAAGTAGGTTCGAACCACAATCTAAATAAATAGTAGAATTGTTTTTTAATTTTATTTCATCTATTCTACTAAATGTAAATTCTACATCTGAATATTCATTCGTCCTATCTTTAGCTCCTGATAGTATAATTGATGAATTATTTATTATAACTACATCCGCCCTTTGTATTGATATATTTCTTTGGGGAATATCTATAGTTCCATAATTATTTATGTTTATGTTGCTATATCCACTAGTACTTGATGCATTTCCTGAACCAAATATACTTCCTCTTATCTGACATTTATCATGTCCTTCTCCATTGACATTTATATCAATTCCAACTGTTACACTTATAAATGCGAAATCGTAAATTTCTGAGCCTGAAGCATTTGCTTCACCTCCTCCAAAAACTGTTCCTGCAATTACAATATCTCCTTTTGTAAGTGTTTCATCTCCAACTGCATTATAACCTATATTTGTAAGTGTATTGCCATATACTACAGATGTGTTTGCTCCACCATATACATTTCCGCCAATATTTCCTCCTGCTATGTTTACTGTACTTAATGAATTATTATTTATCTCTGTTCCTGTTGCAGCCTGATTCCCTCCACCAAAAACATTTTCTAATATATTTGTATTTGTTCCATCCACTGTTATATTAACATTTGTGAATACTATAGCTGTTATTCCATTTCCTCCTGCATAAGCAGAACCATTAATAGTCGCATCTTTTATATGTACATATGTACTGCCTGTAACTATTCCTTGATTTCCTCCACCATATATATTTTCTTTTATAACTCCACCTAATATATTTACATTAGTGTTTGTTTCTATTCCAGCTTGATTTCCTCCTCCATATACAGAACCTAATATCTGTGCATCATTTTGAATTGTTACATTTGGAGCATTAGTTACTGCTTGATTTCCTCCACCATATATATCTTTTGCACTTCCTGCAATTGCTATAACATTACTTGTTAAAGTTGTTCCTCCTAAATTGTTCCCTCCATATATTGTTAAATTACTTGTTTCTTGGTATTCTAACGATTGCAATATTACATTTGCATTTGTTACTGTTCCAGATTGATTTGATCCTCCAAAAACATTCGTTATCTCTCCTCCATTTATAGTAACATTTGTTGTTTCAATATCTGCTTGATTTGCTCCACCATATACTTCGTTTATATTACCATTATTCACTATAACATTAGATGTTGTAGTATTTGCTTGATTTCCTCCACCAAAAACATTTGCTATATTCCCATTATCTACGACAATGTTTGAATTGTTTGTAGTTCCTCCTTCGTTATTCCCTCCATAAATTGAATTAATATTTCCATTATTTACTTGGATAAAGGTGTTTTGGGCAACGCCATTTGTATTTGAGCCACCAAAAATTTTATCTGCTGTTCCAGCATTTATTGTTATATTCGTAATTTTTACATCTGCTGCTTTTCCTCCACCAAAAATATACGGTATTGTATTAGTAGTATTTTGCATTATAATTTCTGTGTTTTCTGTAGCAACTTCATTTCCACCACCATATATTGCTCCTGTTACATTTCCCCCATATATTTCAATATGAGTTTCATTACAGGTTCCTCCTTGGTTATTTCCTCCGAAGATGTCTCCTACAACCCCATTTTGAACATTAATCGTGGTTGTTTCAACATCACCTGATTCATTTGAACCACCATATACTGTGTTCGATTCTCCACCTAATATATCTATTATAGTGTTATTTACTCCTGCTTGATGTCCTCCTCCATATATATTGTTAGACACTCCACCATTTATTTCTACATAGGATGTACCATTTATAATTCCTACATTTCCTCCACCATATATATCAGCTAAATGTTCTCCCTCATTTATGTGGATATACGTATTCCCTAAGGTTTTGGCTATGTTTCCCCCTCCATATACATTTACTGCTAAATCTGCATTTATATTTGTTGTTGATGTTCCTATAAGTTTAGCCATTTCTGAATATTCAGAAAGCCCCATTCCAGCTCCATAAATTTTACCTAAAATATTAGGATTCCCTGTAATTGTTATATTTGAGTTTCCTACCATTTGTGCTAAGTCTGGCTTATCTGATGCTAAATCATATCCTCTTCCTGCCCCATAAATATTGCCATTTATTGTTGGTGACCCCGAAATATTTATATAACTATCTCCATATAAAGTACCTCCATCTACTTGTGTAGAATTAGCTGTTAAATAATTTGTATAACCATATCCACCACCATAAATGTCTGCATCAATTGTTCCTCCAGATATATTTATATTTACAGCAGTATTTATACTTTCTCCATAGCTTTTATATACATCTGTTGAATTTTCGTTATAACCAGAAACTCCTCCTGCTCCTGCTCCATATATAGTTTGATTTACTATACCTCCAGATATATTTATATTAACTGTTCCGTAAAAATACGAATCACATTTTATTGGATTTGTATCATATCCATCGATTGCTTGCATGTTTCTTCCAAGGCATCCTCCGTACATTTCTGTAACGGTTCCTCCTGTCATATTTATTGTTGCTGTTCCAATATATGTATTTAATGGATATTGCCAATTGTTTGGTCTTTCTCCGGAATCTCCTATGCTTGCGCCCAAAAGTCTTCCAATAGTTCCATTTTTTATATTAAGTGTTACATCTCCATAAATATTGCCACATGTGCTTCCGCCACCAAGTAAATTAATGTCATATTCATAATTACTTGATGTTGTACTATTTTTTATATCTATTGTTATTTCACTTTTATATAAATCATCTGTTAGCGATGTTCCCATAAAATTGTGTGAATTATATTTGGTTAGATTAGATACCCCAGATGTTCCTGGGCTTCCTCCTAGCAAAATTCTAGCATAAGTTCCACTTTTTATTACAATTTTTCCATTTGTTCTAGGCAAACTTGTATAATCATATTGTAACCATCCTGCAAATATGTGAAATCCTGGTGCATTTCCTTCAATTAATCCTTGGTTAGTATTTGCAACTAAATAATTTTGCATAACAATACCTTCACCCATTGTAAGATCGTATCCTTGTAAATAAAAATATGTTCTGCTATTCCTTCCATCAAAAGTAATATGCATGAATGTTGTATTTCCATTTAAATATTTATATGTACTACTAGCATTAAAATATAATAATCCGTTGTATTCAACTCCTTGGTATTTTCCTGTAATTGTTACATTTTTTGCATAAGTAGTTGCCGTTGCGGAGTTTAATATACTAGTAGTAGCATATGTTCCCATAATTACTATTACATTTTCATTTCTTGTTGTATTACTACTAAATTTTGAATATGCCATTGCAAGAGTAGCTACTGGTGTTGTAGGTGTAAATCCATCATTATTGTTATTGCCATTATAATAACTTACATATATTACTGTCCTTGTTCCATATAAAAATGTTCCTTCAACATTCATGTAAGGATAGTTGTTGTTTATTGCAACTATCTTATATTCCATACCATTCTCTAAATTAGATATCACATTAGAAATTTCTCCTTCTAATATTTCTTCTGTTCCCGATATATCTAATTTATACCATTGATATGTATAATCATCTATATTAAAATTAGGGTCTATTGTTCCTGTCCCTGCTATGCTTCCTGTTAAAACATTATTAATATTATTCATATTAAAATTTATATGTAACTCAAGTGTTTCTATTGTAAAATAGACCATAGCATATGATTGCCCGTTACTTACTAATACTTCGACTGTATGGGAGTTTTCCCAATCTGATTCCATATATAAAGTATTTCCTGTTATATCAGCTTGCAATTCATCATCAACGATCCATACATATGAATACGTACCAGTATTAGCAGTATCGGTTACTAATAATGTATAGTTTGGAATGTTTCTTTCGACACTTACTGTAATTTCAGGAGTGAAATAATACTCTGTTTCCTCTTCATCATAATGCCAAGTTAAATACCCATTATCACTATTCGTTGCAACATAATCATTGAAATTAGAAAGCATATTTCCTAAATTGTTTGTATATAATCCTTTATTTAAGCCTTGTACATATCTAATGTTATAAGTACTAGTTCCTGCTCTCGATGTCGATGTCCCACTTTGCACACTATTTGAAAATGAATAACCATTTGTACTGTATGCCGTATAATAACTATTCATTGTTAAATTACCCAAATCATTTCCTTGCCATAAAGTATTAAGTTGCGTTACACTTGTACCAAGTGAAGTGTTTCCTCTTAGTGCACCGAAAATTGGGCCAGTAAGTCCTTTTGTTGCATCTAATGTTCCTCTATATAAACAATTTTCTGGCCAAACGGCTTGTCCTCTAATTAAGCCAACTATCCCTCCTACATTATATTGTCCAGCTGATGATATATTCCTTGTTGTTGTATCTAAGTCAACATCTACATTTGCATAACAATTTTCAATGGCATATCTATTTCCTTCTCCTGGATCACTTGTAAAATTTGATGAGTTAACTGCTAAACCTGCAATTCCTCCAACAAATAATTGTGTAGAATTTGTTCTTATTGTCATTGTATAATTGTCTAATATAGTACAGTTATTTACAATAACATTTTTTATTTCTGCCTTGTTATATATTGTACCTGTTACAATTCCTATATTATAACCTTTTGCTGTTGTATTATTTGCAGTAGTTCCATTTGCATTTAATTCAATTGTTATATTATCTATCTCTAAATTTTTTATTACAGTTTTATTGCTTCCATTACCGATACTACCAAAAATACCGTATGAAGAAATAGAAGTTGGAAGAGTTGTTGGTAGCGAAATAGTTGCATTTGCAATTGTGTGTCCTCCACCATTAAAAACTCCTTTAAAAGAATTTTCATAAGTACCTATTGGTGTCCAAGTCCTACTGTTTAAATCTATGTCTGTTATCAGCTCAAAATATATTCCATCATAATCTTCACCATTATTTACCATGATAGCTAGATATGACAATTCTTTGGCAGAAGTTATTAGATATGGATTATTAGAATTTCCTTCTCCGTATCTAAAGTTATTAGCTGTATCTCCTTCCCAAATACTAGGACTATTAGATAGTAATGAAGTTGTTGTAAATGTAGTATTGTCATCCAAAAGTAATGCATATGTTGAAAATCTATCTGCTGGGAATGTAATAGTATCATTTACGATTTGTACACCACTAACCTCTTCTATATTATTTTGATTATCAATATGAACCACCTTGTATGATTGATTATTTTCGTCAATTTCATCTACTCCAGAAATCATAACTTTAACATTTAAATCAAAATCTGTTGGCTCATATTCTTGTTCATTATATAAAATTTTAATATCATATGCTTTTTTAAATGAAACCTTCTCTGAAAGCATTGGTATTATTGTGTCTCCAATTGCCTCCATTGATAATGCTTCTTCAAAAATTTCTGCACCTAATGGCATATATCCTTCTATTGTTATTTTCCCATCAATGGTACCATCATCATTATCATCAACTTCTGTTTCAATTCTTTGTGCATATAAATTTATATTATCCTTTTCTAAAAAATCATATATAACCTTTAGAGTAATTGCCTTTTCTTCTACTTCTGTATCTGTTAAATAAATTGTTTCTCCAGGAAGCATTATTACTTTATCATCTATTTGTACATATTCTAATAATGAATCCTCTATTTGTTCGTGTTGCTCATAAGAATTTTCTTTTTTTTCTAGTTGTTCAGCATTTTCTTCTAAATTATTTAATGTTCCTTCAGTATTTTCTCCTAATTCATTTTCTTGAGTGTTTTCCGTTTGCTCAAAATTTAATGCTTGTTCTATTTCTTTCACATCGTTTTGAACTGTTTCTTCGCTATGTATATCTTTTGCAATTATTATATAACTATCAACTTTTATATTATCTATATATACTGGTAATGTTAATTCATAATTTTTATTTGATATGTTTGTCGCATCAAGTTTAATTAATTTGTCTGGCACATTTAAACTTTCATCAATGATAGTTGCATCAAGCTGAATCGTTCTATCAGCCATAGATTTTTTTAGTGCGACCACCTCAAAAATTGCTATTATTATTATAGATATTAATATAAATATTCTTTTCTTATTAACATTATATTTTTTCTTCATCTATAGTTTTTCTCTCCATCTATCGCTTCTATTTAGAGTTTTTTAAATTCACACGCAAATTCAATTTCACTTAAATCTATATTACATTGTTTTATATAATAATAATTTTCTATTTTTTGTAATATTGATATTAATGTTTCAAAATTTTCAATAACATCCTCTTTTTGTATTGTGAAATTTAATAATTTATATCTGTCTGATATCATGATTCCAATATTTTTTTCTTCCAAAATAGTAATATTTTTAATGATTATATTATATGGACTATTTATAAATTCTTCAAAACTAGAAATAATGTTTTCTATTTGATTCATATCACTTTCTTCATTATTTGCAATAATACATTCTACTAAGTAATTATGAAATTCACTTGCAAATTTTAGCACATCATATATTGTAGATGAAGGTGTCAAATTATTTATTATTTTTATATAAAATTCGTCCTTATCTAATTGTTTATATAAAGCTTTTGTCTCTAGTATAATATCATTATATTCCGCTATTTGCTCATCTTTTTTGTTATTCTTTTTAAGCAACCCTTTTTTTAATTTTCTTAATTTTTTTTCATTTGCTAATATATTTTTTCTAGTTTCATTATATGAATTTTTATATTGACTACTTTCTTGATATTTTTTCTTTACATCTTTAAGTATATATTCAAATTGTAGATACTGCTTATATTCATTTAAATTGTGTAAAAATTTTATTGCATTTTTTGTTGCTTCTTCTATTTTTTCGTCAGAAAAACCTTCAATAATATCTTCAGGTAATACCTTCAAATATTCATCTCTAATTTTTTCTTTTTCATATTCTTTACAATTTAATGTACCATCTAAAAACTTTTTTGTAAGAATATATTTATCTAACTTTATGTCCTCATTATATTTTTCTTGTAAATTGTTTATTTTCTCTTCTATTTCTTGGGCAGTTAACCCAACTTTTTTAGATACTTGTTCTGTCTGCTTCTTATAATATCTATCAATGGTTTTCTTATTATTCATGTATATATATCTAAAATTTAATTCTATATGTATTATTAGATTTGGGCATTTCCAATAAATTTCTTCAAATTTATCTTTCATAATTTTAGAATTTATATTTTGCATATTATCAAAAAACGCCTTCATATATTCATTAACAAATATGCTATAATTAAAGTCATCGCTAGTTAAAGTAATTCCTACTTCATTAAATTTATTAATACATTCCAATATTTCTATATTGATATTTTCTAAATTTTCTTTATAAAAACGCCTAAATTTATATATTCTCTTATCTAGTCCCATTTTCTCAAAAGAACTCTTAGTCATTTCTATTGTATCTAATATAATATGCATATTTTTAATTTCTTCTTGTTCTTTCTCTAAGTCTGGATTTTTCTTTATAGAAATTATCTTTTTATACCTTTTATTCATTTCGTCATATATTTCTTTCTGTTTTTCTAGATATTCTTTTTTTAATATTTGCAATGTATTTAAATAATTTGCAATGTTTTTTTTGTTGTTTTTGGGCATTGTTGATAAGATTTCTCTATCGGTTTCTATTTTTTCTAATATTCTATCCATTTATTTCTCCTAAATTATTATCTTTTTCTTCTTTATCTAAAAATTTAATAAAGTCATTTATTTTAGCGTATATTTTTAATAATTCTTCTGATTTTATCTCATCATAATTCATATAAGCATACCCCTTCCAATGTTATAATATTATCACAAGCACATTAAATTGTCTATCATTTTCTCTTGCTATATTTAATATTTTTATACTTTTTTTATTTTTTTATTGCTTTTTTTTTCGTTTACACATATAATTTATATATATTTTTAGGAGGTGCTTTTATTTATGAGGAAGAATATGCACATTAATGAAAACAACAAATATAAAATAATTGCTGTTGACGACGAAATAGGTATTCTTGACTCTCTTAATGTATTCTTAACAAAATCTGGATATTCTTTTGTTGGAATAACAGACCCCTTAGAAGCTATTGAACGCGTAAAGCAAGAGCATTTCGATTTAATGCTATTAGACTTTATTATGACTCCTATTCATGGTGATAAGGTTGTAGAGGAAATAAGAAAGTTTAATAAAAATTTATATATTCTGCTACTAACTGGGCATAGAAATTTAGCTCCACCTCTTGAAACAATTAGAAAATTAGATATTCAAGGTTACTGCGAGAAGAGTGATAAATTTGACCAATTGCTTCTACTTATTGAATCTGGAATTAAAGCTATTTCGCAAATGTACTTGATAAATCAGATAAATGCCGAGCTTGAACGTACTTACGGTCAGCTAGAGGCCTCTTATATGGAAAGTATCGAAACTCTTAAAAACACCGTTGAAGCAAAAGATGTATATACTAAAGGTCATTCTGATAGAGTTTCTGCATTTGCTGTATTACTTGGTAAAAAACTTGGACTTTCTGAAGATGATATAGAAAATTTAAGAGTGGGTGGAATTTTCCACGATGTTGGTAAGATTGGAATACCTGATGCAATATTGCAAAAAAATGCAGCACTTACACCTGATGAGTATTCTGAAATAAAAAATCACCCATCAATTGGTGCACACATTTTATCTAATGCAAGCATTTTTAAAGACATTGTTCCTATTGTAAAACATCATCACGAACGCTACGATGGAACTCGGTTACCCTGGGAAACTAAGAGGAGAAGAAATTCCGTATTTAGCACGATTAACTAGTGTTGTAGATAGTTTTGATGCTATGACATCTCGAAGAGCATATAGGAACTCATTAGATCTAGAATTTGTAAAATCCGAACTTAAGAAAAATATTGGTACTCAATTTGACCCAGTTTTTTGCAAGGCATTTTTAGAAATATTAGAAAATGAACCTGAAAAGATACAAGAAATTAGAGATAAATTTAATGGAAATTAACATTAAAGAGGGTATCCTAAAATAGGAACCCTCTTCTTTTAACATTTTTATCTTTCTACAAATCCATTTTGTGATGTTAATATGCTTGCATCTAATGTTAATAATGGGCATAGCACAGCTGTTGCAGTAAGAGTTTTGGCACCCACACCAGGGGCATCTGTTGTCCAACCAAAATATCCCTTGCTATCACAAACCCATAATTTATAGGGTGTAATGCTACCGATGTCGCTCAAGTTTAACCAAAAGCTATTATTTTGTTCTATTACTGCTTCATTTATTGCCCAAAGTTTTTCATAGGTTTCCACCATATTTTTAAATTCTTCTGTTTCTCTCAAAGCATTCCAAATTTCAATACTATTTTCAAAAATATTTCCTTGCTCTTGAACAATGTTGATAAATTTTTCAAGAAGTGCTTCTCCTTTTGCTGTACTTGATGTAGTGTTTTTTAATAGGAGTAAGTAAACGCATTTATACCATGCTTCGCCTTCTTGAAAATTAGTAAGGCATTCATTATATTTTGCATTTGTTATGTCAAAAAAATTTTTTTCATCATCTAATTCTTTACTTAAGTCTTCCATCTGTATTAATATATCTTCAATATCATTTGATGTAAATTTATCTCCAAGTGTTGAGCTAAATCTTGCTAAAACTTTATCATCATTATATGCTGTTATTTGATTGTCTTCTGTCCCAAATTTTGCTTGGCAAGCTGCATTTAAGGTATCAGTAACTGCAACTTGAAATACAGTACTATTTGCAGCTTCATAATCTTCTGCTTTTAATTCTAAGTTATTTGAAGTTGGAAAACTTGTTGCTCTTAAATGTAATGTTGTACCGTTCTTCTTCAAACACTACAAAGTTTGTACCTTTATATGTTACTTTTCTTCCTACATATGTATAATCATCATATAACCCTACATTTGCTTCTGCTTTTGTCACTTCTCCGTTGCTATTTACATAATACAAATTATTTGTCTTTAAGAATAAAACTCTTAAATTTCCTCCATTGCCTATTGTTGTAGTCTTATTCATTCCTAAATTATTTTCCAATTCTGACTGTAAATCTTCTGCAAAAACTTCTCCTGTTAAGCTATTAGAAGAAGCATATACATAGGCCTCTTGAATTTGTTCTCTCTCCTGAGCAATTGTTGTTTCACGAGTTGCCTTTCTTGCATATTCAAATAATCCTCCTTGTGATGAAATCTTTATTGTTACAGTTGCTAGAATTAACATTATTATAATTGTTATGACTAATGCTATAAGTGTTATTCCTTTATTATACTCCCAAGATATTTGATTAGAATTTGATTCCTTCATAAAATTCCTCCTTTTCTCTTTTGTCATTTATTTAATTGAATTATATATTAACATTTAGAATTTTGCAAGAATTTTTGTTCCTATATCCCTAGATATTCATTATATGTACATTCTCTGTCTATTACTTTATCTTTTCTTATATCTATAATTCTATCTGCAACTGTTTGCATTAATTGATGGTCATGTGATGTAAAAATCATATTTCCTTTAAATTTTTTCATTCCTTCATTTAAAGCTGTTATACTTTCCATATCTAAATGGTTCGTTGGTTCATCAAATATTAAGAAATTTGCACCTGAAAGCATTAATTTTGAAAGAACACATCTTACCTTTTCCCCTCCAGATAGAATCTTTACATTTTTTAATGCTTCATCTCCTGAAAATAGCATTCTTCCTAAAAAACCTCTAACATACGTTTCATCTGGGTCTTTTGAATATTTCCTTAGCCAGTCTACTAATGCTTCATCTCTTTGAAATAAGTAGCTATTATCTTTTGGAAAATAGTCTTTTGTAATGGTTTGTCCCCAAATAATTTCTCCTTGGTCAGGCTCTAATTCACCTGCGATTATTTGAAACAAGGTAGTTGTTGCCATCTCGTTATCTGCTAGAACTGCTATTTTATTATCTGCTTTTACTGCAAAAGAAATATTATCTAATACCTTTACACCATTTATTGTTTTTGATATATTTTTAACAGTTAATATTTCTTTGCCCGGCTCTCTATCTGGTTTGAAATCAATATATGGATATTTCCTGTTTGAAGCTTTTATTTCTTCCAATTCTATTTTTTCTAATGATTTTTTTCTTGATGTTGCTTGTTTTGATTTTGAAGCATTTGCACTAAATCTTGCAATAAATTCTTGTAATTCTTTTATTTTTTCTTCTTTTTTCTTATTTGCTTCTTTAGCTTGTTTTAATGCTAATTGACTTGATTCATACCAAAAATCATAGTTTCCTGGATATACTTTAATCTTTCCAAAGTCAACATCTGCAATATGTGTACACACTTTATTTAAGAAATATCTATCATGTGATACTACTATAACTGTGTTTTCGAAATTTATTAAAAACTCTTGTAGCCATTCTATACTTTTTAAGTCTAAGTCATTTGTAGGCTCATCTAGTAGTAATATATCTGGATTACCAAATAAACTCTGTGCAAGAAGAACTTTTACTTTATCTTTTGCTTCAATTTCTTTCATTAGTTTATAGTGGTCTACTGCTGGAATTCCTAAATTGTTTAATAATGTTGCAGCATCTGCTTCTGCATTCCAACCATCTAAATCTAAAAATCTTTCTTCTAACTTAGCTACTTTTATTCCATCTTCTTCACTAAAGTCTGGTTTGGCATATATTTCTTCTTTTTGCTTCATTATTTTGTATAGTTCTTCATTCCCCATAATAACTGTATCTATAATTGTATAATCTTCGTATGCAAAGTGGTCTTGTTTTAATACAGAAAGTCTTGCACCTTTTTCTATTGATACTTCACCTTTACTTGGTTCAATTTCTCCAGACAAAATCTTTAAAAATGTTGATTTACCTGCACCATTTGCGCCAATTAGTCCATAACAATTCCCTTTTGTAAATTTTATATTTACATCTTCAAACAAAACTCTTTTTCCAAATCTTAAGGTTACTCCTACTGTGTTTATCATCTTTTCCTCCTAAATTTAATTTTTCATATTTTAAAAATACCTGCATATTATTTCTTGTAAAATTATAAATTCAAAAAGGCAAAAAGTCAAGTAATCATAGTTTGTTTAACATTTAGGATG
The DNA here is from genome assembly GCA_004553715.1 of Clostridiales bacterium. Lineage (GTDB taxonomy): Bacteria > Bacillota > Clostridia > TANB77 > CAG-508 > SFKP01. Next base: position 3,729 of record SFKP01000003.1, on the reverse strand, counting down.
GAGGAAATATGGTAGAAAAAAATTTAAATTGTAAATTATCTGATTTAAAAATCGGACAAGTAGCTAAAGTAATAAGTATTAATATTTCAAATAAATCAATCAAAAGACACCTTTTAGATATGGGTATTACTCGAGGAGTAATTGTTTCTATAAAAAAAATTGCACCAATGGGTGACCCAATAGATATCATTTTGCGAGGTTATGAGCTTTGCCTTAGGAAAGCTGACTTGGATTGCATAGATGTGGAAATAATAGAAGTCCCAAGATTTAATTCTTTTTCAACCAAATCTTAAGTATTAGAAAGGATTGTGATTTAAAATGAAGATTGCTCTTGTAGGAAATCCTAATAGTGGTAAAACTACATTATTTAATTTGCTAACAGGAATGAATGCAAAAATAGGAAATTGGCCTGGAGTAACTATTGAAAAGAAAAGTGGCACTATAAAAAATACTACTCACGAAATAGTAGACCTTCCTGGTATATATTCTTTAAGCCCATATACTGAAGAAGAAAAAGTTGCAAGAGCATTTATTTTTAACGAAAGCCCAGACCTTATAATAAATATAGTAGATGCAACTTCTTTAGAAAGAAGCTTGTATCTAACAACTCAGCTTCTTGAGTTAGGGATTCCTGTTTTAATTGCCTTAAATATGGCAGATATGCTCCCTAAAAGAGGTCTTAAAATAGATATTCAAAAATTAAGTTATGAACTTAAAACCGAAGTTATCCAAATTTCTGCCCTAAAAGCTACAGGGATACAAGACTTAATCTTTGCTATTGATAAAACAAAAGCTCCAATTCCTTATGGTATATATGATGCAAATATTGAAAATAGCATAATAAAAATAATAAACAATCTTCCTTCTAATCTTTTATATAAACGTTTTGTTGCCGTAAAAATACTAGAAGAAGATAAATATTTTTCTAAATATAATTTTCCTATTCTTTTTGATATTATAAAAGAAACTAGCCATAATTATGATACAGATTTAGAAGAAATAGTTGCAACTGAAAGGTATAACTATATAGAAAGGGTAAGAGAAATTTGTATAAATAAAATAGCTCAAGAAAAAACTATTTCTGATAAATTAGATGAAATCTTTTTAAACAAATGGATTGCCTTTCCCTTATTTGCGTTAATAATGTTTTTGATATATTACTTATCTGTTGGAGTTGTTGGAAAGTCAACTATAGATTTGATAAACAACATAACCGATAGTCTTAAAATATTTATATCCAATTGGTTAAGTAATTTCAAAATATCTAACTTGATAATTAGTCTTATTGTAGATGGAATAATGACCGGAGTAGGCGCAGTATTAAGTTTTGTCCCACAGCTTATAATTTTATTTTTGTGTATTTCCATATTAGAAACAAGTGGCTATATGTCTAGAACAGCTTTGCTACTAGATAAATTGTTTAAAAAAATAGGGCTTAATGGAAAAAGTTTAATACCTTTTATTGTGGGCTCTGGTTGTAGCGTTCCTGGAATTATGTCTTCAAAAATAATAGAAAATGATGATGAGAAAAAAATGACCGCAATACTTACCCCTTTTATTCCTTGTAGCGCTAAGCTCCCAATTATTGCACTATTTACAAGCTACTTTTTTCCTAATAATTCTGGCATAATTTCCGCTTCTTTATATTTTTTTGCCATAGTAATTATTATTATAAGTGCATTAGTTATGAAAAAATTTGTTTTTAAGAATACCTCTTCTACATACATTTCAGAGCTTCCTGAATATAAACTACCTAGCTTAAAATATGTTTCAAAAGATGTTTTTGATAAAATAATATCATTTATAAAAAGGGCTGGGTCTGTAATATTAATATGTTCAATAATCGTATGGTTTTTAGTGTCATTTTCGTGGGATTTAAAATATAACCTTGGAATTGAAAATAGCATTTTAGCAAGTATCGGCAAAAAAATTTCTTGGATATTTGTACCTATGCTTGGTACAAATAGTTGGGAGGTCACTGTTTCTGCAATTCAAGGACTAGTTGCAAAAGAACAAGTCGTATCCTCAATGGCAGTAATTGGAGGTGTTTCGGAAGATTTACAAAATACCAATTTTATATTAAATAACAATGGAGCATTCGGATTTTTTACATCAGTATCAGCATACGCATTTATGGTATTTAATTTATTTAGTGCTCCTTGCTTTGGTGCACTTGCTGCAATGAGAAAAGAAATTGGTGGAACAAAAGAACTTTTAAAAGTAATATCATTTGAAATAAGTCTTGCTTGGTTATTGGCTACAATTGTCTACCAAATAGGTCATAGAATAGAAATCGGTATATTTAACATAGCCAATTTTATAATAGTTGCCATATTAATAGCAATTATTATAAAAATATGTATGTCAAAATTAAAGCACCAAAACTCAGAATGTGCAAGATGTCCTTATTGTAAGTCTTGTGATAAAAATTAGCTCGTTTTCTTTATCTTGGCTACGAAAAATCCTTCATATAAAGCAGTTGGCTTCACGCAAAGAGTGCCTTTTATAGTCACTGGTAATTGTGGAATATCTAATAAATTTTCTATTGGCTGAATACTTGCTTTATGCTTTTTTAGGACTTTGTTTAAAATTTCTTCATTTTCTTCTTTTAATATTGAACAGGTAGAATATACCATTGTTTTACCTGGTTTTAATATTTTTAACGCTTTATCTAGTAATTGCTCTTGTGCTTTTATGGATTTTTCAATTAACTCTTTTGTAAAATTTGTTTGTTTTACATTGTCTGTACCACTTCCACTACAAGGAGCATCTAATAATATTTTATCAAAAGAGAAGAAATTGCTTAATCTTCTTGCATCTTCTAACATTACATTAACAGTTCCAACACCTTGCTTTTGTAAATTGTATTTTAATTTTTCTGCTCTTATTTTATTCATTTCACATGCTGTAATATATGCCTTGTTGTTCGAAAGTGCTGCCATTTGTGTAGTTTTTCCACCTGGTGCTGCAGCCATATCTAATATATTTTCCTTTTCTTTAGGTTCTAATATAATAGGTGGAATCATTGAAGATAGGCTTTGTAAATAAATGTTCCCTTCTTCATAAATACTTAATTTTCTTAAAATTTCTTCTGTTGTTTCTGGTAATATCAATGCATCTTTATACCAACTAACTTCATCATATTTAATATTTTCTTTTTTTAATCCTTCTTTTACTTCTTGTATATTTGATTTTATTGTATTTACTCTTAATGTAACAGGCTTGTTTATAAAATATCCTTCTAATATTTTTTCAAATTCACTCTGTCCATATTGGTTAATTAACTTTTCTTTTAAAAAATCTGGTATAGTATTTTCCACTATTTGCTCCTTTCTTATTACATCTTATTTGAAGTCATTATATAACGATTAAAAAGAAAATAGCAACTCTTTTATAAGAATTGCTATTTTTATATTGGTATCGTCTTAAAATCCTTCCCATCTTTCATGAGGTACTATATCTTCTTTATGGCTTTTATTCAAAACCTTTTGTAATATTAAATTTTAACTGCCTTATTCTGATGTAGTTACAACAGCTGTAGGTATATTAGATATTAGAGGAACTACAGGGCGAAGAGAATATTTATCGCGGTAAGAATTGCCATCCGAAGTGAAGTAGGTATCGAACGAGTGAGTATATCCGGACACCACATGTCCAATGCCAAATCCTGCATTATTTGGAGTGGCATAGCACCCATTGGAAGCCAGCCAGTAGTAATTATTATTTGTA
>SFKP01000030.1 GCA_004553715.1 Clostridiales bacterium | reverse complement strand
ACCCAAATTTTCAAATTAGTAGCTCCACGTGTCGGTTGCACTTTTCTTTTCATGCTTTAGCCTAAGAAAAGAAAATGTCCAACCGACAGCAAGATGGAGCGGATTATATATTAATTAGTCTGAACAGTAACAATTTTTAATTAAACAATATTCTATATGTAAATTAATAATGAATAGTGAAAAACAAATAATTCTTCACTATTCATTACATTTTTAATAATAGCAGGAACAGATCCTTGTTCGCAAAAAAATTGCAAACAAATTACAAATAAAATTCTAAAAAACTATTTACATCTATAGCTGTCACACATTGATTCGTCTTCTGCTCTTCCGTTATTGCATCCTGGACATGCACAGACTTTTATTTCATTTAATTCGCAAACCTCATTAGCTTCATTATTATACATACAGCTACATACATTACATTTTATTTTTTGATTTTTTTCCATTTTAAAACCTCCTTCAACATTTATTATGTGTTTTTTTGGAGGTTATAAAACATATTTAATTTTTACAAATTTTACTTTTTTTTCTTATTTTAAATTTGATAGTAATATCTTTTCGCATAAGTCTTCGTATGTTATTCCTGTTACTAATGCTTCTTGTGGTAATAGACTGGTCTTTGTCATTCCTGGTAAAGAGTTTGCTTCTAATACATTGAGATTTCCATTTTCATCTAAAATAAAATCTATTCTTGAATATGCACCTAAAAGTAAAGCATTATGAACTTTCATAGCAATTTGTTGCATTTCTTTTATTTTATCTTGTGAAATTTTAGGTGGACATATTTCTATTGTCTTTCCTTCTTGATATTTATTTTTGTAATCATAAAATCCGGATTTTGGAATTATCTCTATTGGTGGAAGTGCCGTTTTATCTAAAATACCAACAGAAAATTCTCTTCCTTTTATATATTCTTCTATTATTATTTCATCTTTATACTTTTCACATTCTATTATTGCGACTTCAAATTCTTCTAAATTATTTGCAATAGAAACTCCAATGCTTGAACCATTATTTGCAGGTTTTACAACTACAGGAAATTTTATATTCTCTTTTCTAACATTTTTTAATAGATGCCACTTTGGCGTTTTAATATTATCATGCTCTAATATTTTTTTTGTTAAGATTTTATCCATTGCAAGTATACTTCCTTCGTAGCTACTTCCTGTATATTTTATTCCCATACAATCAAATATTGCTTGCAATTTACCATTCTCACCTATTGATCCATGTAATGCTAAAAATACAATATCTGCCATTTTACATATTTTTATAACATTTCTGCCAATTAAGTTTTTTGTATTTTTTTTTGTAAGTTCAGGAATTTCCTCATCTATTGTAAAATCATAATTTCTTTTTTCGTTTGAAAATAGAAGATGCATTTCATCATCTTTTATGCCTTTGTATAAGTCTAACAGCAATACTGAATGACCTTTTTCCACTAATGCATTAGAAATTAACATTCCCGAAGCTAAAGATACATCTCTTTCTGGACTTAATCCTCCTGCTAAAACAACAACATTCATAATTCTCCTTCTTATTCTCTTAGAATAAGGCTTTTTACTGTTCCTTTTAAACTCTTTATATAATCATCTTTTAATAATACTAAAAATACTGCATACGAAATTACTCCAAGCCCTGCTTTTACTATTACTGATATTATATTATCTGCATGAATAAATATACCTACAATTTGACATATAATAAACATTCCCAATGATGCGATAAAATATTTATAGGCCATTTTTAACATATCTTTTATTCTTATTTCATTTCTTATATAATAAATTTGAAATATATCTACAAATATTTGTGAAATAACAGTAGCTATTGCCACTCCAATTGCTTTATATTTTAATATCAAAAACGCATTTAATATAACATTTACAACAATTCCTACACATATAGAAACAGTATATTCTTTGTGTTTTTTAGTTGGCAATAAATATGCAACACCAATTATATTGCTAATTCCTGATAGCACTAACAGTGGAGCCATCACAACTGTCACCTTTGCTGCTATTTCATAACCAGCACCTAAGAAGAATGGTATAAATTCTTTTGCGACTGATATAATTCCAAACATCATTGGGAAAGTTAGGAAAAACATAAAATTAAATGATTTATTCAAATATATTTTTAATCTTTGTCTCTCTCCCTTATGATAAAGGCTTGCGATCTTAGGAACCATAACAAGGCTTAAAGATGCAATTATTGTCAATAAAACATTTATTATTTTATATGCTTCTTCATAATTTCCAAGCTCTGCCTTATCGCCTATTATTTTTCCAAGCATTGTTTTATCCATTATGTTGTATACTTTTACTGCAATTTGTGGTACAAATAGAATCATAATAGGTATAAAATGTCTAAACACACTAATTTTTTCTATTTTTTCGCCTTTTAAATATTTTGGTAAATATGCCCATAAAGATAAATTGCCGATTAAATCTGCTAATGAATAAATAAGCAAGTATTTGCTTAAATCGTTTGGTTGTTTTACTAATACAAAAATTAGCATTACACTAGTTGTTCTGACAATGAGATTTCTCATAACAGTTTTTTTAAATTCTTCTAACCCTTGCAAAAACCAGCTTATATCAAAAGCACTAGCAAGAAGATAAAATAATAATATTTCATAATATATTTTATATTCTCCGGCTGTTCTTATTATAGTAAAATAATAGATAAGAGTGGCTATAGCAAGAGTTATGAATCTTAATATAACAATTTCCCAAAAAGACTTTTTACGTTTTCCAATATCTTCCCCAACATACGCTATTTCTCTTTGCCCATACATTGAAACTCCAAGTGATCCAAATAATATAAAATATGTAACCACTGAAGTTGTATAACTATATATACCTATTTTTTCTGCGCCCAAAACCCTTGAAATATAAGGAGTTGTAATTAGTGGTAATATTAAAGTTAACAATTGATATATTAAATTATAGAAATAATTCTTTTTTACACTTTTTTCTTTCAAATTTTATGTCCTCTTCTTTTTTATTTTTATCCTATATCACAACTGAACCCACAATTCCTGCATCATTTTTTAGTTTTGCTGTCACTATTTTAGGAATACTTCTATCATTAAATAATAAATTTTCATTTTTTATTTTCAATGTAATCATATCTATTAACTGCTCTTTATAATATACAAAGCTTCCCCCAATAGATATCACTTCCGGTTCAAATATATTAATTAGGTTAGCAAGACCTATACTTAAATTATCAATATATTCTTCTACTATTCTTTGCACCTTTTCATTTTTTGACATATTCAATAAAATTTCTTTTAATTCAATTGAACTTATATCTTTTTTATATAATTTGGATATTTTCTCTTTAAGCACTCTTATAGATGCATATCGTTCGAAACATCCTAAGTTTCCGCAATTACACTTGATACCGCCTTTTTTTATTATCATATGTCCTATTTCAAATCCTTCATATTGCTTTGGCTTTAATAATTTATCACCCATAAATACAGCTCCACCAATACCTGTTCCAATAGTCAAAAATACAGCATCTTCATATTTTTCTAGACTTCCATACATTTTTTCTGCAACAGCAGCACATTTAGCATCATTTCTTAATTGTATTGGGATATTAAAATATTTATTTATTTCTGATACAATATCAAAATTTCTAATATGTAAATTTTCTGCTTTTATTATCTCTGTATCTGAAACAGTACCAGGAACTGCTATCCCAATTAGTTCTATTTGTGATATGTCAATTTTTCCTTCATCTAAAATGTTTGTTATTAAATTAACTATGGTGTTTATTAGAATTTCATTATAATCTTTTTTTTGTAAAGCAGCTACTAAATCTTTTTCTTTCTTCAAGATTATCTTGCCAGCTCTATCTACTAAACCCACTCCGACATGGCTTCCGCCAATATCTATTCCTATCTTCACAAAAACATCCCTCCATTTTTATTGTAGGGGAAAAATCAGATTTCTTCTTGAAATATCAAAAGTTTTTCCTATACAACAAGATTAGGCTACCTTCTTATAAATACGCTGAGAACATCCATGTTCCTGTATACATTTGAATTAATGGAACTAATACTACTATTGTTACAAATATTAATAATACACCTACTATTGCATAAATTATTTGCGGTAATACTTTCATAATTCTTTCCATTATAGTATCTATATCTATTTGCATATATTCTAATAATTTTTCCATAATCTCTGTTAAATCTGTCTGCATACCAATATGAAGCATCTCTGTAATCATTGGACTAGATAATCCTGATTTTTCGAATGGTTCTATCCAAGATTGACCTATTAATATGTTATTCAAAGCAGACTCTATTAATGAAAGCATTACTAAATTATTAGATATATTTTTACTTGTTTCTAGTGCCTCTTGTATTCTCATTCCATTTCTTAAATTTAGCAATAATGCCTGAATAAGTCTTGAAAATTCTATCGCATAAATTAATGGGCCAAAAACTGGCATTTTATACTTAAAATAGTGAAAGTTATATTTCCCTTTTGGTGTACGAATATACGCAAATATTGCTATAAAAATTACTGCAATTATTCCTACTGGTATATACCAATACTTGACTAACATATCTAAAAAATGAGAAAATGCTAATGTCATAGCAGGCAATTCATCAGTGCTTCCGACTGAATCAAAAACATTTTGCATCATTGGTACAGCAATTATTGTTCCTACTACTAATAATATTAATAAAGCAAAAAATTGTATTAGGTTCGGAACCAATATACTTTTAATTCTTCTGTTTAAACTCATTGTATCATCTAAATATTTAACAGCTTGCTCTAATGCATTTGTAAGTGAGCCTGAAAGTTCTCCTACTTTTATCATGTTTATATATATTGGTGGGAAAACTCCTTCATAATATTCCATTGTAGTATACATATTTTCTCCAGCTTCAACACCAATTAAAATATCCTCTAATATATTCTTTAAAGTCATATTTTCTGTTGTATTTATTAAAGTAGAAAGTGCATGTATGTTATTAAAATTTGCTTTTTTTAGTAAGTAAAAATTCTCAGTAAATATTGCTATATCTTTTTTTGTTACTCTTTGGTTTTTATAAATAGCATCATGTATTCTTTTTTTGAATTTGCCGTTTTTAGATTGTAGTTCTTTTTGTATTTCATTATATCTTATAGATTTTAATACACTAGAATTTGTCTCTATATTTCTTTTTTGTTTCTTCGAATTTTTAATTTTCGCATTTATCTGAGTAACAGCAATAGGAGTTAAATCGTTCTTTTTCAGCCTTCTAAGTAATATATATTTGTTGCTTTCTTCTACTCTGTTTCTTACTACTTGCCCATTTCTAGTTACTGCTTTATATATATATATAGGCATTACTATTCCTCCTTAATATTCAGTCCTTTTCATTTTGAGTTGCATTATAGTCCTATTTAAAACTTCATAGTTTTTCTCTTCTATTTGTGCTTTTGCCTGTTCTAATGTGATTTTATTATCAACATATAAATTTGCAAGTGCATTTATTAAACTAATATTTCCTTTATCTGCACTACTTTGAATTGCATCCTCTAGCTCTGATACACTAAACTTTTCTTTTCTAATACAACCTGCGATTACATTGTCTACCACCATAACTTCTGGAAGTAATACCAATCCTTCACCTGTTCCTTTTATCAATCTTTGTGATACAACTAATTTTAATATAGATGAAATCAAATATTTTATACTTGCCTGATCTCTTACTTCATAGAAATTTATCATTCTATCTATTGTCTCAGCACATGATTTTGTATGTAATGTACCTATTACTAAATGTCCAGATTCTGCCATGTCTATAGCTGCCTCCATTGTTTCTTTGTCTCTAATCTCTCCAATAACTAGAATATCACAATCTTCTCGTAGGGAATTTTTAACACCATCTCTAAAGTTTAATACATCTCGTCCTCTTCCTACTTCTTTTTGAATAATCAAAGATTTATCTGATGTATGCTTAAATTCTACAGGTTTTTCTAATGTCAATATTTTTTTATTTGTTGTTTTATTTACATCATTGATTAATGCATTTAATGTTGTTGTTTTTCCTGAGTTTGTTTTACCTGTAACTAGTATAACTCCTTGTGGTTGATAAATCATTCTTCTTACAACATCTGGGATACCTAACTCTGAAAAATTTGGCAATGTATTTTTTATTAATCTTAATGTAAATATTGGAATATCATCTGCAATTGAAATATTTACTCTTAATCTTGTTTCTTCATAAACAAATGATAAATCTAACCTTTTTTCCTCTTGAAAAGTTGCATCTTTTTCAACATTACCTCTTACGAAATAATCATATATTTCATACATATCACTTTCTTTGAGTTGTTCCATCTCTTCTATTTGTATTAAATCTCTTGCAATTCTAAGTGTTGGTTTTCTACCACATACCAAATGAACATCTGAAGCATCTTTTTGAATTGCCATTTCTAGGATTTTGTTAATATTCATATATTTCCTCCAATTTTATATACTAGAATATAATTATTTTTTTATTTAATTCTTCTAATGTAGTTATTCCATCTACTACTTTGTGAATTCCATCTACAATTAATGGCTTATATCCACTTCTTAATGCCGCATCTCTTATTTCCATTACTGTACCATTAGTCATTATCAATTCTTTTAATTCATCATTTATTTCTAATACCTCAAACATACCAATTCTTTCATAATATCCTGTTCCATTGCAAAAATTACATCCTTTTGCTGTATATGTGAATTTATCTTTTAAATCAAATTCGCATCCATATTTGTCTCCTATTTTTTTAATAATATCGATTTCTTTGTCTGTAAATTCACGTTTTATTGCACATTTTGGGCATATTTTTCTTATTAATCTTTGAGATACTACTGTAACTAGAGTACTTGCAATATCATAACTTGATATTCCCATTTTCTTTAGTCTTGTTATAACTTCAATACAATCTATTGTATGAATTGTAGATAATACGTAATGTCCAGTCTGTCCGGCTTGCATAGCAATTTCTGCTGTTTCTTTATCTCTTATCTCTCCGAAGTAAAATTATATCAGGATCTTGTCTTAGAACTGTTCTTAGAGCATCTGCAAATCTTAATTTTTCGTTTATCTCAATTTGGTTTAATCCCGGTATTCTTATTTCTACTGGATCTTCAATAGTTGTAATATTAATTTGTGGTTTATTTAAATAATCTATTATACTATATAAAGTTGTTGTTTTTCCTTCACCAGTAGGTGCTGCCATTATTGTTATAGAATTTCTCTTATTAAAGCTTTTTCTTATTTCTTCATCTGATTTATTAAACCCTAGCTCTTTTAGTCCTTTTATAGTTGAATTTTTCTTCAAAAGTCTTAAAACAAACTTTTCTCCATAAATATTTTTTTGTGAAGATACACGAATATTATAATCTGGATATAAAACTATTCTACCATCTTGAGAATCCTGTCTCTCTTGAAACATATTAGATATAGCTTTTAGCCTACCTATTATTTGGTTCTGTTTTTCTTTTTTTATATCTGCCTGTGTTATAAGTTCACCATCTATTCTATATCTTACTCTTATACTATCTTCCAATGGTTCTATATGAATATCACTCGCCCTTTTTGCCATTGCTGTTTTTATAATACTATCTACAAGAGTTGTGGTATCAGTTCCTTGATCAATTTTTTCTGATGCATTTTCCGATAAAGCAATTAATATCGCATCAATATTTTTCTCAAAAGTAATACATTTTTCCATTACTAACCCTTTATTTAAAAGTATCAATTTTACAGTATCTATCGCTTCTTTATTTAATGTGTCTGCAAAACACACTTTTATTTTATTACCCATTATTTTAAAAGGAATTGCTTTATATTTTTTAGCAATGTCTAATGAAATATATTGTAACATATCTATTTGAATATCATTTTGCGTAAGAATGATTGCTTCTTCATCTAATATATCTCCTAAAGCTTTAATTAAGGTATATTCATCACACAAATTTAAAATACTTAAGATTTCTATAATCTTTTTTTCAGGATTTTTTTTCTGATACTCTAGTGCTTTATCAATATCTCTTTGAGTAATAATTCCTCTTTTTACAAGCTCTATACCAATAGGTCCTCTTGCCATATTTCCCCACCTCTCATATTTTTTATTTTGATTTTATTCTTTGTATATCTATAGTGTTATCTTTTTTACCAGTTTTATAATTTAATGAAACTGAAACTATCTTTACTAAATTGTCTACAGTTTGTCCTGATGGCATATAGTTTTCTACATTTATTTTTAACTTATATGGTGATGTCAAATTATTTATTTCATTTGAATTTGTTGCCGTTATCAATGTATCTTCATTTTCATTTATATATTTCAAAAGTGTCTCTTCGGTTACATCTTCAAATTTTAATTTATCTACATATTCATAAAAATCTACAATATAATTATTTGCCATCGCATTTCGCTTTGCATTGGTAGATATTGCTAGCACATTATATGACAGTGTTGCAATTAGTCCTACAAATAAAGTCAACAATATAATAGCTATTAAAGCATCTACTGTTGTTATTCCTCGTTCATTTCTAAAATTTATTTTCATTATATCTTCTCCTTAAGATATTAAATTTGTCATAATTAATATAATTACATTAGTTATGCATATATTAAATACTGGATGCATATGTTTATTACTTGTAAATAAATAATATATAATTATATTTATAATAGATAATATTGCAGATATTATAAGGCCAATACTATTATTTACTAAAATTAAAGAAAATATTGCAATAGCAAACATCAAAGGCGTACTCTCTTTTTTTGAAATTAATATTAGTAAAAGTACAGCAACTAAATATATAATATATCTATAAATACTTATATCTAATATATATAGATATGTCATATATATTATTTGAATCACAATGCCAAAGCATAAAACACTTTTTGAAATTTTTTTTGTTTCTTTCTCAATGCCTGCTAAAATCATAATAACTGTATAATATATAGATACAAATATTAAAAATATCAATTGTGAAATTGTTAGTGTGTATAAATTTAATTTAAAAGAATAAATTGTTAGTGTATAAAGTAATCCTGATAATAATTCTATTTTAATATATCTAGAACCTATCTTTTCGTTGCAATATCTGCACTTTCCTTTTAATATGATATAACTAATAATAGGTATTAAATCTAAAAAATTTAACCTGTGATTACAATGCGGACAATATGACCTTGTATGAGTTATATTTTCCTTTTTTGGTATACGATATATTGCAAGTGTAAGGAAACTTCCAATTAATACTCCAATTATATATACAATGATATAAAAAATAATTTGTGGCATTTTCATCTTTCCTTTATGGAATTTTAGGCACATACATTAATATAATGCATATGCCTACTAGCTTTTAAGTATTAGATTAATAATAAAACTCTATATTAA
>SFKP01000029.1 GCA_004553715.1 Clostridiales bacterium | reverse complement strand
TCTATCATCTCTTTTTCTAAAAGTTCTTTCTTGTCCGCTTCTAAATTCCCCTCTTCTAATATTTACTTTTTCACAAGCATATCAATAATTAAATTTTGTATTTCTAGTGATAGATTAAATTTAAATCCTCTTAATTCATCTTCCTTAAATTCCATAATTTTATTCCTTTCTTATAAAATCTTTCAAATTAGTGCCATAAAATAAATTGTCGCACTCGCAAAGTCCCTATTTTCAAGATGATTAAGCAATTTAAAGGAGTGCCGAAAAAAGTGACAAATAATAAATCACTATATAACACTTTGTGATACTTTATAACACTTTTAAAATTAGAAAAAGTCTTGAAAATTAAGGTTTTCAAGACTTCATATTTTATAAAATGGTGTTCCTGGGCGGAATTGAACCGCCGACTTACCGCTTAGGAGGCGGTTACTCTATCCAACTGAGTTACAGAAACGTATTTCAAGCCACTTTCACGGCTTTTTTTATTAACACTTTTTCCACCACCACTTACTTAGGAGGGGAGCGCTCTATCCTCCTGAGCTATAGATGCATTACTTGCTTAAAATATTATACAACATTTTTATTTTTCTTTCAATCTTTTTATAGTCTTTTAGCATATATATGTTACAGTTCAGAATAATTAATATATAATCCGCTTCATCTTGCTGTCGATTGGACATTTTCTTTTCTTAGGCTAAAGAACGAAAAGAAAAGTGCAACCGACACATGGAGCTACTAATTTGAAAATTTTGGTCTGAACATTAACATATATATAATATAGAGGTGTTTCTATTGAAAATATTAAATTATAATAGGGAAACTGCCGTAGATTATGCAAAGAAATGGGCATTTTTAAGGAATCCTAATTTCTACAATTTTGATTCTGTTGGTGGTGACTGTACTTCATTTGTTTCTCAATGCTTATATGCTGGCAGCAAAACAATGAACTTTAGCTCTAATGGTTGGTTTTATAAAAACGGATATAATAAATCTCCTTCATGGTCTGGCGTAGAATTTTTATATCAATTTTTAATTAATAATAAAAGTGTTGGCCCTTTTGCAACAAAAACAGATATTAATACTATAAAAAAAGCAGATATAATTCAACTAAGTTTTGATGGCAAAACATTTGCACATAGCCTATTTGTTGTTGATGTTATAGATAACAATATCACTAGAGAATGCTTTGTCGCTAGTCATTCTGATGATAGTTATTATAGAAATTTATTTACTTATAATTATCAAAAAGCTAGATTTTTAAGTATTGCTGGAGTACGAACATTCTAGCACTAGATTTTCCCTTCATTTTGTGGTATATTAGCATTTGAGGTGAATTTTATGCAGAGAATGCTAAGCTATATCAGAAAAGCTGTTGATGATTATAATATGATTGAAGAGGGAGATAGAATTGCTGTTGGCTTATCTGGTGGCAAAGATTCTATTACTTTACTTATGGGATTAAAAGCATTACAAAGATTTTATGATAAACATTTTGATTTAGTGGCTATCAGTATAAATCCTGGTTTTGATTTTTTTAACAGCCAATTTTTACGAAAAACTTGCGAAGAAATTGGTGTTTCATATATAGAAGAAGAAAGTCATATAAAGGAAATAGTCTTTGATATTAGAAAAGAAAAAAATCCTTGTTCCCTTTGTGCTAATTTAAGACGAGGTATTTTAAATAGCACGGCTATACGCGAAAATTGTAATAAAATTGCTTTAGGGCATAATGAAGATGATGTTTTAGAAACATTTTTCTTGAATTTATTATATGGTGGAAGCATAAATACTTTTGCACCTGTTAGCTTTATGGATAGGTCTGGTATTACACTTATAAGGCCACTTATTTATGCTCCAGAAAAAAGTATTAAAACATTTATAAAGAAAAATAATATAGAAGTAATGCCAAAATGTTGCCCTATGGATGGAGTTTCCAAACGAGAGGATATGAAAAATTTAATTGGAAATCTTCAAAAAGATATTCCAACCGTAAAAACAAATATATATGGTGCCATAAAAAGAAGTAATATTCCTGGATGGAATAAAAACAAAACGAGCAGGTAACCCTGCTCGTTTTCAATTTTACTTCATAAGTACTTGTAATCCTTTTTCTAACTTGTTTAATTCTTCTTCTGCATTTTCCATACTACTTCCTTTTACCCCTATATAAAATTTAATTTTTGGTTCTGTTCCTGAAGGTCTTACCGCACACCAGTAATCATTTTCCATTTCATAATATAAAACATTTGATTTGGGTAAATCTATATTTGATATCTCTCCTGTTCTCATATTTTTATATGTACTTAATTTTACATCTTTTATTCCGATTACTTCATAATCTCCTATTTTTGATATTGGATTTTCTCTTAAATTATCCATCATATCTTTTATTTTTTGAGCACCATCTGCTCCTTTTAAAACAACAGAAATTTGTTTTTCTTTATAATATCCATATCTTGAATACATTTCTTGCATTTTATCCCATAAAGTCATTCCTTTTGTTTTATAGTATGCAGCAGCCTCACATAATAGCATTACTGCAACTATTCCATCTTTATCTCTTGCATAATCTCCAACAAGACATCCATAACTTTCTTCATACCCCATTATAGATGTATATTTCCCCTCTTTTTCTAAACTTTTCATTACGCTAGCAATATTTTTAAATCCTGTTAATGTTTCATATAGTTTTACTCCATTATATTTACAAATTTGGTCTGTCATATTTGAAGATACTATCGTTTTTATTAAAGCTGTATTTGGCTTTAATGTTCCTTTTGCTTTATTTTCTGCAATTAAATATTCTGCAATAGATAGTCCTATCATGTTTCCATTAAATAATATATATTTCCCTGTTTTTGAATCTTTAACATGTAAACCTATTCTGTCTGCATCTGGGTCATTAGCAAGAACAATGTCTGCATCTACTTTTTCAGCAAGCTCTAATGCAAGCTTAAATGCTTTTGGATCTTCTGGATTTGGATATTCAAGTGTTGGAAAATCTCCATTTGGATCTTTTTGTTCTTCTACCACATATATGTTTTTAAATCCAATTTCTTTTAATATTCTGTTTGCTAATTTATTTCCCGTTCCGTTTAATGGTGTATATACTATTTTAAAATCATCTGCCACTTGTTCTACAGCTTCTTTATGTAATGACATTGCTTTTAAGCTTTGTATGTATTTATCATCTATTTCTTTACCAATAATAAGATGTAAGCCTCTATCTTTAGCTTCTTCTTCTGATATCATATTTATCATTGAATAATCTGTAATTTTATTAATTTCCTCTGTTATTTCAGAGTCTACTGGTGCTGATATTTGTGCACCATCATCCCAATAAACTTTATAACCATTATATTCTGGTGGATTATGGCTTGCTGTTACTACAATTCCTGCAATACAATTTAAATTACGTACTGCAAAAGATAGTTCAGGTGTAGGTCTTAAATCTTCAAACAAATATGTCTTTATCCCATTTGCATTTAATATTAAAGCCGCTTGTTTACTAAACTCTGTAGACATATGTCTACAATCATAAGCAATTGCAACTCCTCTCTTTTGTCCACCTTTTTTTATTATATAATTTGCTAAACCTTTTGTTGCTTTTCCTACAGTATATTTGTTCATTCTATTTGTACCAATTCCTACAATGCAAATTCTAAGTCTTTATAGAATCTGTCTTTTATTTCCTCATCATTATTTTCTATTGATTTTAATTCTTTTTTTGTTTCTTCATCAAATACTGGATTATTTAACCATTCTTTATATTTTTCTATATATTCCATTTTATTTTCTTCCTTTTTCTTTTATTTTTTCCATATAATTATTATACAACTCAATAGCTGTCGCTGGACTATCTACTCCCTCTTTATTTTTTACTGGAGCAAATTCTTCCTCTCTTTTTACTCTTAAGATTGCCATATTATCTAATTTTTCGAAAGCATCAAATATAAAACTTTCAAACTTGTAGCTGTTTGGTTCTTCTCCCTTTATTAGGTCTCCCTTGCTATCTATATATGTTGCTTTTTTAAAGGCTGTATGATAAGGTAATTTTTCTGCACCTATTTTTTTAATTCCATTAATATTAAACATATTGCAATTTAAATGCGATTCTCCATATAAAAGCTCTCCATTGTTGTTTGTCGCATTTGCCATTTCATCTGTTATTTCAGTATATTCTATTACACTTGGTTTTCCGTTCTTTTTGCAGAACACTCCTACTTTTTCTTTTGGATTTGCTTTAATTATAGATTTTCCTGCTGCCATTGCCTTCTTGATTTTAGAAAGTCCAAGAAGTATTTCATCTGCCATATTTACTAATGGATTATCTATTGGTCCAACAAATACCCATTCTATTCCTTTGTTTTGCATATCTTCTACAATACCAGATTTAAACATTGCTTCAAAAACTCCACCATGGCCATCTGCTGCTAATTTTAATAAACCATCTTCCCCTAATAAAATTTTTCCATTTTTGTCTAGCATTGGTAATTCTCCTTGAATGAAGAAATTTATATATCCTTCTGGATATCCAAAAAAATCATTTTTTTCAAAAAATTCTTTTGTTTGCTTATTATTTTCTTTACTTGTCATTATATACCATGGAATTATTTTTCCATATTTTTCGTTTGATTTTTTCAATGTTTCGCATAAAATTTGGAATAATGATTTTGGTTCTGGTTTTATATTTAAAATAAATGTGCCTTTAGGCCCTTCATGTCCTAATCTTGTACCCTGTCCTCCAGCCATTGTTATTACTGCCAATTTCCCTTCTGCTAATTCCTCTTCTCCAATTTTTTTATACTCTTCATATTGATTTTTCTCAATCTTATATTTGTCTACAAAATCAATTGGTTCAATTTTTTTGTCATTTTCTTCTTGCTTCCCTATTTGCTCATATAATTTTTTTAATTCTTCAAAGTCAACGCTTAAAATTTGATTTAATAATTTTTCTTTATCTTCTGGATTTAGTTTATCATAAAAAAGTAATAAATGTTCTTGTCCATATTTTTCTAATTTTGCTTTTGCCTCTAAATATGAATTCCCCACAAAACCACTCCTTTCAATATACTTATATTATATCAAATTTTAGTTGTAGTCAATATTTGTTTCCATTATTTGTTCCTATTATTTTTAATCAATGGTATTCTCTTAAAATTAGCTCTATCTTGCAGTATGCATTACCCTGCATTTGAATTATAACCCTCAAAAATTTCTGATATTTCATGTTCTCCAGAAGTATTTATTATTTTATTATGGGTTGCTAATATTTGTCTAATATTTTCATTAAAGCTATTTACTTCAAAACAATCAATTATTTTAATTTTTAAATTTGCTAATTTTTTTCTATTCTTATCTATATATTTATTTATATAGCTATTTACCATATCTATATATTCTTCTCTGCCACATACTAATATTATATTATTCCCTGTACTTATATTTTTGATTTTCTTTTCTACATCGCTAATTTTAAGTATTTTAGTATCTCCCCAATCAATTTTTATTATTTTTTCTTTGTCTTCTAAATTAGCCACGACTCCTGACAAAACAGTATTAATATTGCTTTTTTGATTAAGCTCAAAAAAAGTAATAAAATTTGTTTCTTCTTTTATCTCTCTATTAATAAAAGGAAGAATCATTGTAGCAAAATGCATATTGCTAACATAGAATCCACATACTCTTTCTGCATCAACAGAATTTTTCATTGTTAATCACATTCCTTCCTAATATGGTCGTAAAAGAATTAAATTTTGGCTGTGTCAAAATTGTAATTATTTTTCAACCTTAATACTTGTTGCAAATTCTTTAATATTTTTTCTTCCTTTTTATTTTTGGTTCTTATTTTATTTATTTCTTTTCTCTTGGTAAATTTTACCATCTATTTTTTACATAGTCAATCTAAATCGTACCCTTTTATTCGACAGCTATTTTTTTAAAATAATGTATATTTTTTTAAATTTGGTTAATAATTTATTTAAAGAAATTAATTAACAAAAGTTTATTATTTTTGAATTTTTGGTTATTTATTTTTAAATTATTGGAGGTTTTATGAAAAAAACATTTTTCCGCAGTAAATTAAAAACTACTTTGCTTATTATGTTTTTACTTTTTGTTTATGTATTAATCGCTGCTTCTTCCTATACAAAAGCTGTTTGTACAGATATTGCAAATAATGTCTTTAGATTGCATGTAATTGCAAACAGTGATTCTGAAGAAGATCAAAAATTAAAATATATTGTAAGAGATTCTATTTTGTCATATGTTAATGGGATTTTAGAAAATATCAACAATAAAGAAGATGTCGCTCTCACAATAAATAATCATATAGATGAAATTAAAAATATTGCTCAGCAAGCTGTATATAATGAAGGTTTCACATATGATGTAGAAATTGAAGTCGGAAACTTTAAATTCCCCACAAAAACTTACGGAAACATAAGTTTTCCCCCAGGCTTGTATGATGCTTTAAGAGTAAAAATTGGAAATGCCTCTGGAAAGAACTGGTGGTGTGTAATGTTTCCACCCTTATGTTTTGTAGATGTTTCTTTTGGAATTGTTCCTGAAGATTCAAAGGAATTAATGGAAAGCAATTTATCCTCTGAAGATTATGCCCTTGTTTCCTCCTCAAAAAATACTACAAAAATAAAATTTAAGGTTGTAGAAGTATTGCAAAATCTAACTATTAATGGTATATTTATGTAGAGTATTTTATACTCTACTTTTTTTTATTGTATAGGAAAACTCAGATATTATCTTGACCCAATATAAGATTTTTCTTATACAACAAGGTTAGGCTTCCTTATTCTGTCCGAGCGAATGCGAGTGCATGTATTTCGCACTTTTTTCGAAGGCAGTCTAAACGAAATGCCTTTCTTATGGAGGAACTATGGAAAAATTTATAATTAACGGTGGTACTAATTTAAGAGGTGAAGTTTCAATAACAGGTGCAAAAAATTCTGCTGTTGCAATACTTCCTGCCACATTATTAGTTAATGGAAAATGTACAATAAATAATTTACCTAATATTTCTGATGTTCAAAATATATGCAATATATTAGAAAATTTAGGAAGTATTATTAAATGGAATTCAAAAAATAGTATAACGATAGATAATACTAACATTTGCCATAACAATGTTTCTTTAGATTTGACTAGAAAATTTAGAGCTTCTTATTATTTACTTGGCTCTATTCTTGGTAGATGTGGTCAAATCGAAGTCGGACTTCCTGGGGGATGTAATCTTGGTCCAAGACCAATTGACCAACATATTAAAGGATTTGAAGCATTAGGCGCTACAGTAAAAACTGAAAATGGCAAAGTTTCTGCTTATGCAAAGCAATTGGTTGGAACTAATGTATATTTAGATGTTATTTCAGTTGGTGCTACAATAAATATAATGCTTGCTGGTGTTTTAGCCGAAGGAACTACAATTATTGAAAATGCTGCGAAAGAGCCTCATATAGTTGATGTAGCAACATTTTTAAATTCAGTAGGCGCTGATATTCGTGGTGCAGGTACTGATGTTATAAAAATTAATGGAGTGAAGAAATTACATTCTAATTTTTCTTATTCAATTGTTCCTGACCAAATTGAAGCTGGAACCTTTATGCTTGCTGCTGTAGCAACTAAAGGAGACATTTTAATAAAGAACTGTGTTCCTGAGCATTTAGATTCTGTTATTTCAAAAATAATGGAAATAGGTGCTTCTGTACAAATAAATAACGATTCTATTAGGGTTTATTCCAAAACAAGACCTAATAAATCTATTATAAATACTTTACCTTATCCTGGTTTTCCAACAGATTTGCAATCACCAATGGGGGTACTTCTAAGTTTAGCAAATGGTACCAGTATTATTAATGAAGGTATTTGGGACTCTCGTTTTCAATATACCGCAGAATTAAATAAGATGGGGGCAAAAATAACTGCACAAGGTAAATCTGCTATCATAGAAGGTGTTGATACTTTATATGGTGCACCAGTTTATGCATCAGATTTGAGAGCAGGAGCTGCACTTATCATTGCTGGTATTGCAGCAACTGGAACAACAGAAGTATATAACATATATCATATTGATAGAGGATATGAAAAAATAGAAGATAAATTTATTGCTCTTGGAGCAAGAATTAAGCGAGTAGAGGATGATAATTAATGTTTAATTGTTGTAGTTTATATAGTGGTAGTTCTGGAAATAGTTTTCTAGTATCTACAGATAATACAAAAATTTTAATTGATGCGGGAGTAAGTTGTAAAAAAATAATAGAAGCACTTGATTCTTTAAATGTTTCTATTAATGATATTACAGCTATTTTGATCACTCATGAACATATTGATCATACAAAAGGAGTGCCTCTCATTTCTCATAAATATAACATTCCTGTTTATGCAACAAAAAAAACTTGGGATAACTTTAACCATGATAAAATAGATATAAATAATATAAAAATATTTAATGCAGAAGAATCCTTCACTGTCGGGGATATAACTGTTTTCCCATTTTCAACTCCACATGATGCAGCAGACCCTTGTGGATTTAAAATTTCTTATGATAATAAAACAATGTGTATTGCAACAGATTTAGGTTTTGTAAGTCCAACAGTTTTCAAACATTTTGAGAGTAGTTCTCTTGTAATGTTAGAATCTAATTACGATCCAGAAGTCTTAAAGTTTTCTTCATATCCACTTAAATTAAAGCAACGAATTAATAGTAATATTGGACATCTTTCTAATATCTCTGCAGGTGAAACCATTTCAAAGCTCGCTAATTTTAATTTAAAAAATGCTATTCTAATTCATTTAAGCCAAGAAAATAATGTTCCTGAACTTGCATTAACTACAATACAAGAAGAACTTACAAAAAACAATGTTAATTTGGATTCAATAAATATTGAAGTCGCACCAAGATGTACACCTAGCCGTTTTTTTAAAATAGGTTAAAAGAAAAGGACTATAAAATTAATATAGTCCTTTAATTGAAAAAAAATCTTTATAAGAATTTTTTTAGAATAAAATTTATAGGGGGCGTAGGAGATCATAGATTTTAAATTTATTTATCATACTTTGGGCTACTATATTTTTAGGTATGACAAATAATCATAGGACCTCCTACAGGATTAAAAACGATTTATTTATTTTTTAATTTTTTTAAGATTTTTTTTGATAAGATTTTTACAAGAATTTGTCTGACAGTAAAAAATATTGAAAAAAATAATAAGATTTTAAAAAACATCTCTTCTCCAAACATTATGAAATTAATGTAGACAAATAATACCATATTTCCCATTTTTTGTCAATTTTTTTCTTACGACAAAATTCGCCAAATTCCGACAGATATCAACATTCCAATTAAATCTCCTAATAGTGCCGCACATAATACAAATCTTGTCTTCTTAACTTTAACAACACTAGAATATACTGCAATAGTATAAATGGTTGTTTCTGTTGAGCCCATAATTGTTGATGTAATTAGTCCTATCTTGCTATCTACGCCATATGTCTTCATTGTATCGATTCCAACTGCAAGTGAAGCGCTTCCGTGAAATTGGTCTTAATATTGCTAAAGGCATTATTTCTTTTGGTATCCCTAAAAAATTTGTAATTGGAGAAATTATTTGTACAACAAAATCTAATAGTCCTGAACTTCTTAATACACCTATTGCTACAAATAATCCCATAAGAGTTGGAAATATTTTAAATACCATTTCAATTCCTTCTTTTGCTCCATCTACAAATATATCAAATACATTTATTCGCTCTCTCAAGCCACAATATAATATAAGAAAAATTGTTAGTGGAATAGCCAAATTAGATAAAAATATCATAATATTCCTCCAGACTTGCTAATATTTTTTCATAAGTGTTTTAGAAATTGCAACTACAAATATAGCAACTACTATTGTTGCAATCCATATAGGTAAAATTATTTTACTTGTATTTTCTGACCCCAAAGAATGCCTAACTGCCATAACTGTTGTAGGTATTATTTGAATAGATGCAGTATTTATTACAATTAGCATAGCCATTGAATTTGACAGTCTTTTTTTATCTTTATTTTTTTTCTGCAATGATTGCATTGCTTTTAACCCTAGTGGTGTTGCAGCATTACCTAATCCCATAATGTTTGCTATCATATTCATAGAAATTTCTTCTTGTACTTTATCATCATTTTGCTCATCTGGAAATAAAATTCTTAAGATTGGTTTTAGCATTTTTTTTAATCCATTCATAATTTTCGTTTTACTTGCAATTTGCATTATTCCACTCCAAAAGCACATTGTTCCTAAAAGCGTTAATGAAATTTTTACGACATCATCTATAGCCGTAAAAATGGAATTATTTAATGTTTCTACATTACCGCATAAAAACAGCATATACAACTGATAAAATTATAAAATATGGCCATATCTTATTAAGCATGTTCTCTCCTTTTATTAAAATATACTCCTTTTAAGTATAATAATTACAAAAAATGGAAAATTTCTTAAAATTTATTGACCAAAATACGTTTTCATGATAATATATTTATTGATTTTTTGTCGAATTTTGTAGAAAAATGGGGGTAGTTATGAAATCTACTGGTATTGTAAGAAGAGTTGATGACTTAGGTAGAGTTGTTTTACCTATTGAGCTAAGAAATAAGCTAGGTATTACAGAAAAAGATCCAATGGAAATTTTTGTTGAAGGTTCTTCTATCATTTTAAAAAAATATGAACCTTTCTGCATTTTTTGTGAAGAAACAAAAAATTTAACTAGCTTTAATGATAAATTAGTTTGCAAAAAATGTATAAAAAAGTTATCAGAAAAGGAAAGTGAAAATTGAAAAACAGGAGCAAAATATTTCGCTCCTGTTTTCTTTTATTTAATTAAAAAAATATTTATAAATTTCATTTTTATTAGTATTTCTATCTTTAGCAATCTTTTTTATTATTTCTTTTTTTTCTAAGCCTTGATTTTCATATATTTTATAATGTTCTTCTAAACTTAGATTTTTATATCTATTCTTTTGGAATTCTTCATTACTGCCTTCTACAACAACTACAAATTCTCCTCTAGGCTCTTGCATGTTTTGAATTACAGAAGATAGTTTCCCTCTAATATATTCTTCGTGTATTTTTGTTAATTCTCTTGCTAAAACAATATTTCTTTCTCCAAATTCTTCTAACATTATATTTAATGTGTCTATTAATTTATGTGGAGCTTCATAAAATATAAGAGTTCTCTTTTCTTCTTTTAGATTATTTAATTTCTCTCTTTTTTCTTTTTTATTTACTGGCAAAAATCCTAAAAAAGAAAACTCTTGAGTATTAATACCAGAAGTAATAAGTGCATTTATTAAAGCACAAGCCCCTGGAATTGGTACGACTTCTATTTTTTCTTCTATAGCTCTTTTTACAACCACTGCTCCTGGGTCTGATATAGCTGGAGTTCCTGCATCTGAAACAAGTGCAATATTTTTTCCTTCTAATAATTTTTCTATTAGCACTTCAGACTTTACTATTTCATTTTCTTTATAATAACTTATCAAAGGCTTTTTTATTTCTAAATGATTTAATAATTTTAAAGTATGTCTTGTGTCTTCTGCTGCAATAAAATCTGATTCTTTTAATACTTTTATTGCTCTTAAAGTAATATCATCTAAATTTCCGATTGGTGTTGCTACTAAATATAATTTCCCTTGCATTTTATTCTCCTTTTTTATTATATATTTTTAAAAGTTCTTCGGTATATTTCCCATCTTCTTTATATATAAAAAGTGGTCTTTCTATTTTTAAAAATGGCTTAGCATTTTTTATGCCTTTTATTAACATTAAATTTGGTTCTTTATTTATATATGGATATACTAATTTCAATAATTTTGGTTCTATATTATATTTTCTCATTAAATGAAAAATATCAACAATTCTATCTGGTCTATGTACCATATAAAATTCGCCATTATTTTTCAATAAATAATTTGATGTTTTTATAATATCTTCTAAAGTACATTTAATTTCGTGTCTTGAAATTAATTTGCCTATATTTTCATTTTGTAATCCTGTTTTAATCTGCTTATATGGTGGATTTGTAACAATTGCATCAAAAGTTCCTCTGCTGTAAAATTTTCCCAAATTCTTAATATCTTCTTCTAGTATTTTTACTTTTTTCTCTAACTCATTTAATCTAACACTTTTTATTGCCATTCTAGCCATTTGTGGCTGAATTTCAACACCTATAATTTCTTTTACATTTGTCTTTTTTGAAAGCAATATTGCAATTATTCCTGTTCCAGTTCCTAAATCAATTACCTTTGAATCTTTTTTTATATTTTTGGCAAAATCAGATAGTAAAATACTGTCCATCCCAAAACAAAATTCATTTTTATTTTGGATTATTTTTAATCCTTTATATTCTAAATCATCAATTCTTTCATTTTCTTCTAACCACATTATAATCACCTATTTTGTCTTAAATTAATATTTTATATTATACAATATTTATTACAAAAAATAAAGATATCTAAAATTTTATGGAGGTTTTATGAAAGAACAAAAAGAGAATTTTAATCAAAAAAAAGATAAAGCTATACGTTCATTAAAAGAAGTAAACTTTTTCTTATCGAATTTAAATAAAACAGCAAAATCAATAAAAATATATAAATGGTTTAAATAATTGGAAAGATACTCGCAAATTTTTAATGTTCATTGTTGTAATAATTTTGTTTTTAGAAGTTATGTATACTCTTTCATTGTTCATTATCTTTTATGCAAAAGTCTTGTTTACGAAGATTTGCCCCCGTTTTTTTACCTCGAATTTTTTAAAATTTTTACTTTTCAAAAAGCTATGTATATTTTTTATATGTTTTTAAAGCACAACTAATAATAAACGGTCAAACAAATAAATAATTAGATAATTAAATAATTAATAATTAAATAATTAATAATTAATAATTAATAATTAATAATTAAATAATTAAATAATTAATAATTAATAATTAATAATTAATAATTAAATAATTAAATAATTAATAATTAATAATTAATAATTAAATAATTAAATAATTATTTGTTTTTTATCTATTATCTACTATTTCTATTTTCTGTACCTCATTTAAATTTTTTAATGTTTTTTGTAATGAC
>SFKP01000074.1 GCA_004553715.1 Clostridiales bacterium | reverse complement strand
GATAGAGTTAAGAAAAAAATTTGTAATAGAATTTAGAAAAAGCAACAAGAAGAAAATAAAAGAGTTTTTAGAATTATTAGATAAGTAAAAAAATAAAGAGGAATAAGCTACGAAGCCTATTCCTCTTATTTCTTTTTAGTTGGTTTCATATATTCGTGAGATACATCTAAACAGAAAGGGCAACGATAGATGAACCCATCACGAATTAACTTGTTTTTTACTTTTCCATAAACATAAGTATCATTAAAGGTATTAACAAATTCGCTTTTCTTTTTAAATTTTTCGTGTTCTTGTTTTACAAAGTCTATTTGTTCTTTTTTCTTTTGTTCTTCATTAATTTTTTTCAAGTAGTTGTCTATCTTTCTTTCAATAGCAATTTGTATATCATCATCAAGTCCAAATGATATTGTTGTATCATACAGACCAAGAGATTTTAGAATATCTTTTTCAAGTTCTACTTTCATATTTGTTTTACCCCCAATGTGTTTATAAATTCTTTTAACTCCTTTTCACTTATAATGTATTGCCTACCAATATAATGACCTTTTAATTTTTCTTCCTTAATTAGTTTTCGCAAGTAAGGAATAGGAGTAATAAGCAATTCACTTACTTGTTTTAAATTGTAAAATTTATCTTCCATATTTTTTTGCCTCCTCATATATAAAGAGGAACACCGAAGCGGAAAATACAAAAAGCTATCAATAATATGTATATAATAGGTAGATAGTAAATAGGGAATAAAACAATACAAACACAAGTTTGTTTCAATACCTCTAAAACTTACGTAAACACCGAAATGCGCTTCGTAAATATTAGAGATGATAAATTACTTATCGAAAAAGAAACAGGGCTTAAAATCGATTTGGGGCGTGGGGTTTAGTAAGCGGGGAAATTGACATTAAAAAAAGGGCTAGTAGCCCAAAATCGAAACGAGAAAAGTAAAAACAAGCATATAACCCTAAACAATAGACAAATTATGTAATTTGTGTTATAATATATATTGTATACATATTGTATATGTCCCTAAAAATAATTAAATAAGGAGTGTTACAAAATGGGAAAAGCAGCAAAAATTTTTATGGTGTTCGCTATCATAGCGACAGTGGTATTCGGTGCGTGGACAACTGTGCGGATTGTAAAAGACGTACAGTTTGAAATGAATTGCACTCAATACCTTAAGAGAGCAGCCGACGCTAATACTGTTGAAACTGCAAAGGAAGAACTTGCGAAAGCGATTTCTTATGCAGAGGCACACAACTTGACAGAAGGTGTTGTGTCAATATTCCTTCATCAGCCTAAAAACGATATTGGGTACTGGTACAACAATATGACTGAAGCATATGCTGAACTTGAAAATCTTCCTGAAGATGCAACTTCTCTTGAGAAGACAAATGTTCTTATGAAATTAAGAGAAACATTAACAGATGAAAAAGAGTCAGGTGTTTCTGTTACAGTTCCGGAAGGAATTAGTATCTACCCTAACAATGTTTTGTACTTCTGGTGGGGATTACTGTCCTTTATCGTTTGTTGCGGTTTGTGGATAATGTATTGGGTTGCCTGGTTGAACTATTGGGACTAATAGGTGGCAGAATTGCTTCCTAACCCCTCTGTGAAAACAGGGGGGTAAAATTTTTTATAAAGAAAAAGAGGGTGTTCAGTACAAACTAATGTATGAACACTCTTTTATTATATATAAAATAGCTTTATAAAGCAAAATGCGCTACCATACTTTGCTTAAAATCTTTTATTCGACAAATTACTTGTCTAAAAAATAACGAGGCTTAAAATCGAAATAAAGCGAGGTTATTATTTAAGCGGAAGCGGATTTTTACTTAAAGAGGCTATGGAAAAAATATTTTGAAAAATTTTTGATTCTTGACTTGACACGAGGTAGATAAACTCAATTATAATATATATAAATATATATGGATAGGTTATAATAATTTGGACAAAAAAGATAAGGACATGTTATAATAAATAATGAAATGGAGGAATAAAACATGTCAAGAAGACCAAGAAGAGAAT
>SFKP01000073.1 GCA_004553715.1 Clostridiales bacterium | reverse complement strand
TGAGATTTCCTCAAAACAGATAAAATGTTTTTTATCTTCCTCACTCATACTAGAAAGATTTTCCTCTCTAAATTCTATCCAATCTTTTAAAATATCATCTTTAACTTCTCTTAAATTATTCATTATAAACCTCCATATATTTCCATTAAAAATTGGGGACAATTTGGGGACACAGCCTGCATAAAAATACCTATTTTTACAAAAACCATAATCTGATCAAATTGATATAACCCTACAAATTCCAATAAAAACTCAAGTTTACAAAATTTCTCAAAAGCCGAAAATCGGCGCTCATAACCCGAAGGTCGTAGGTTTGAGTCCTACCCCCCCGCAACCAAATTTATTAAAAAAATAGCGTTCCTTGATTTTAAAAATTTCTGGGAAAACGGCGGATATTTTGGGAATAGTTTGTTTTTAAAGGGAAAGATGGTATAATGTTAGCGATAAGTAATTTGTAAGTAAGTTGAAATTATGAATAGTGATTTATATAAATAGCAAAATAAGTCGAGATTATAAAGAGTGTTTCATATATAATCTAAATTGTGTGGAGGGAAAATATGGACGAAAGAGTTTTAGCTGTTCAAAAGATGCAAGATTTTATTGAAAAAAATCTATATAAAAAAATTACACTTTTAGATTTATCAAAAGTATCTTTATTTTCGCCTTGGTATTCATATAGAATATTTAAAGAATACATTGGACTTATTATATCAGATTATATAAGAAAACTTAGGTTATCAAAATCTGCTTTAAAGTTAAGAGATAATAGAACGAAGATAATAGATATTGCATTTGAGATGGGATTTAAAAGTGTTGATGGTTATCAAAGAGCATTTCAAAAAGAATTTAATTGTAATCCTTATGAATATTCTAAAAATCCTATTCCAATATACCTATTTAATCCATACGGAGTAAAATTTATAAATATGGAGGTAAAAAGAAAAATGGGAAAAGTAAAAAATGTTTTTGTTCAAGTAGTTGAAAAACCTGCAAGAGAAGTTATTATCAAAAACATTATTCTTTTAGATTATATTCTAGTCCAACTTCTGCTAATTCAATATTATGCACAATTGCTTTACGAGTAGAAACTATTTTACCACCCATTTTTTTATAAAACTTTATAGAGGGTAAATTTGTTTGCAAGCACCAAATTATCATATCAGTTGTATTTTTATTTATGAAATAATTTTTAGCAAAAGTAAATAACTTACTTCCTATACCATTTCTCTTTAAAGATGGATACAAAACATGAATTTCAGCATTATAATTTGAAGAACTATCAGCAGGTTTACCAAAACGAATTATACCTAAAATTTTATTGTTTTCTTCATATACATAGATGTTGTTGGTTTCATCTTGATTTTCAATTGCTATTCCCCAATTTTTAGTCATAATATCAACAGACATATTATTTAAAAAGTTATCATCTATTAATCCTTTATATGCAGTTTGCCAACCAGCAATTATTAATTTTGCAATATTATAACTATCTAATTTATTAGCTTGTCTGATCATAAGCACCTCCAACTATAAAAATTTTTTCATAATATACAATGGTTATCCAGGTTTTTTTACATATTTTTTTAGAAATTTTTGCATTGAAATCTTCTTTGGAATAAGTTGGTCTGCCCATTCATCTTGAGTAGGCCTAGCAATCTCTTTGATATTATATATTATATATTTTTAGCATATATCTTCCAAACATGTGATGTGTTTATATTATATAATAAATTAAAAATATATGCTATATTTTTAATTTAAATTTCATAAAAATAGATACAATATATTTACAATTATGCTACAAAATTATAAAATATAAGCACAAATAGGTAGTGATAAAATTTAACAAAGAACTTACAAAAACGTGAAAAAAATAATAAAAATGCTTGCAAAAGTGTGGCAAAACATTAAAAATAAGTTGTAAAAATGTGATTTTAGATATATAAAAGAACAACTAATTGAATGGAAAAATAGAAAAGATAGAAAGCCATTAATATTAAAAGGTGCAAGTAGGTAAAACATATATATTAAAAGAATTTGGTGAAGAACAATATGAAAACATTGCATATTTTATAGGTAAAACATATATATTAAAAGAATTTGGTGAAGAACAATATGAAAACATTGCATATTTTAACTTTGACCATGATGAAGCTCTTAAAGAATTATTTGTAAGCACAAAGGATCAAAAAAGAATATTAGAACAGCTTGTATTTGCAACAGGAAAAGCTATAAAGCCAGAGAAAACATTAATAATATTTGATGAAGTACAAGAATGTCCAAATGCATTAAATTCATTAATATATTTTCAAGAAGAGGTTAATGAATATCATATAGTGTGTGCAGGAAGTTTACTTGGAATTAAATTATCACATACTTCATTTCCAGTAGGAAAAGTAGAATATTTAGAAATGTATCCTATGACATTTACAGAATTTTTGTTAGCAGATAATCAAGAAAATTTAGTGCAATACATGGAATCAATAACTAAAATTGAAAAAATACCAGATATAATATTTAATCAATTAAATGAAAAAATAAAATCATATTTTATAA
>SFKP01000072.1 GCA_004553715.1 Clostridiales bacterium | reverse complement strand
AAAAAAGATTGGAACACCGTAATATATAATAAGTATCATATTATATATTATCCAATCTTTTTATTTTTGCTCTTTTTTAATTAATTTAGCATGAACTACCATTTTATCACTATTATTATAACATGTAGATAAAGTAAGAATATTATCATTAGAATTAACATTTGTATTAAAGTTATAACTACTTCTATCTTTTATCATATCCAAAAATTCTTGATATTCAATATCACTTTCAAAATTAGTTTGTAAGTAATCACTAGTAGTAGGTATATGATAAGTACTAAATATCTGCCATAAAGAGTTTTCTTTTTCAGTAGATATTTTTATTATATAGTTATTTGTATTAGATAACCAGTTTTTAGTTAAAACTGTTCTTAATGATCCAAACATAGTTTTATCATTTCTACCATGTGCATAAATAATAGTATTTTTATTATTATTTATATTATTTCTATAATCTAGAAATAACCAACCAGCTGAATTATAAGATTTATCAAAACTATGTGTTAAATAATATTTATTATTGTTAGATTGCACGAAAGGATAATTTATATTAGTACCATTTACTTTAATCCAACCTTTAACATCATTATTGATGTTTTTTAATTCATTAAAGTTAATATCTATCATATTCATTTTCATATAATCCCAATATGGATTAGATTTTGGTATTTCTTCTACTGGTTCTATTATTTCAGTATTTTCAGTGTCTATTACTTCTTCTACTTTAACTGTTTCTTGAACTTCTTCTATTTGTTTATTTGTATTATTGGAATCTAACTTCCAAACAACTATATTATAAATAGAATATGATAAAATCATAAAACATAATAAAATAAAAGCATATAAAATTATTTTATTTCTTAATCTCAATATAACCACCATAAATATTATAACTCAAAAATTAAATTAAAAAAATATAAATTGTATATTAGTCAATGATGTGAAACAAAAATATTAAGAAAAATGACTTAGTGATAACTGAGTTGTTTTTTTATGAATTTAATAATTTGTTTCATCAAAAATTCCTCGAAGCAAAAATCAAAACATACATATTGGAAATGTGAGTTCCAGCAAAATACGATTTGTGGCAGTATTTTGTCACATTTCCTTTTTTTATAATAAAAAACATATATAAATACTTATAATTATTTATTTTAAATAATAATGAGAATAATTTTTAATCCCAATTGTTTAAAATATATTTTAAAGTTAAAAATAATATGATATAATGTAATAGGAAGGAGGAAGATTTGATGAACAAATCTAAAATAGTCAAAAAATTGACTATGACATTATTTACATTAGTAGCAATCTTTGCCACAGGATTAACTAATGTAAATGCAGAAACAAAAACTGCAGAAGTTAAGAATTATTCAGAACTAACTGATAAAATGAATGATAGTGTAACAGATGTAGTTAAACTTACTAGTGACATTACATTAAGAGAAGATTTAAACTTTGGATTTTAATGGCTTTACATTAACTATACCACAACAATATAAGTTAAAATTAATTTATTATAATACTTTGGATTTAAAATTCATTAATTCAAATAATTCTAAAAGAGCAAAACTTAATCTTTTAACTGATACAGGCGAAACACCAATCTACAACGAAATTATGGAGGCTAATATAGAAGATTTTAAAAGTTTTTGGCAAACCGCTGGTGATTACAGATTTAATAATGTAGTTTTTAAAAATCTAAAAGTTACTGGATTTTATGAAATAGTAGATACTAGAGCATATGAAAGCGTAAAATTTTCAAATGTTACAAAAGAAAGTAAAAATAGTCCTAAAAATACAGTTTTGATAAATAGTTCTACTTTAACTGTGGATGACATAATTGACGCTGATTCGGTTATTGAATATTATCCTAGCAGTGGTACAAAAGTAACTGCTAATAGAACAGCAACGCTTAATACTATCGATAGTTATTGGGGTCCAATTACTGTTAAGAAAAAAGAAGTTCAAACAATAATGGCTAATGATGAAGCAACATTAAGAGATGCTGTTAATCAAATTAATAATAGCAAAGACACTGTTATTAAATTAAGCGATGATATTAAGTTGACAAATTTTCTTGAACTTTATGTTTTAGGTAATGTTACCTTAGATTTAGCAGGTAATACTCTTGATGTAACAGAAGGCAGTTTAATATTCTATTATGGTTATAAAGATGAAAATAATTATAATTTTAGAAGTAATTTAACAATTAAAGATAGTGGCATTGGTAATAATGGTAAAATAATTGGAAAAGGATTTGATGGTAGGGTAAAAATATCTACTATAGATATGGCTGAAGAATTAAAAAATTTACCTAAGGCTTATGGTTTTACTATTGATGGTGGAACTTATGCCGTTACCGGAACAGATTCATGGGATGAATATATATTTGATGTATTTTCTGATTCAAAACCTAATAAGCAAAACATTACTTTAAATGTTAATGTTAAAAAAGGTATTTTTGAAGTTGGAAAAGTAGATGGTGGAATATTTCATTTCCCTTCATCTGATGATAATAATATGACAGCAAACTTCAATTTTGAAACACTTATGGTAAAAGGTCAAGGTGTTATACTAGGATTTAATATTTTAGGTAAAAAAAGAATTAATGAAGTAATACCAACTGATACAAAAGTATATTATACTTATGGTAACCAAGTAATTGAACTAGAAGATAAAGCAACATTAGTTGTGGATGTTAAAACTGGT
>SFKP01000071.1 GCA_004553715.1 Clostridiales bacterium | reverse complement strand
CTTTCTAAAATTGTTTCCTCTCTTATTGGCTGTCCTAATATATGTTCTGGAACATTCGCACCTTTGGCTTTTTGTCTTAATTTGTTTGCTATATCAAACACCTCTTGTGATAGACCTTTACCGCCAAATAATTCTGCAATGTCGGCGTTTTCCTTCGTTACTCCTACGTATTTATTACTTAAATAGAATTTTTTTAATGCTTCTTCCCAAGAAACTTTTATTGGTTTTCCACTATCATCAAGAGTTTCTCTATATGATTTTGCCTCATCAAAGTTTGACATTACTTTTATAAACATTCCAGGATAATATCTTTCTAAATTTAAGATTAAATCCAAATTTTGTAGATTTTTCTTATCCCCTTGTATTGATATAAATTTTAAAAATTCTTGATTAGGTACAACATCTAGTGGCATTGAATCAAATAGTCCGTGATACTTACCGCAATTTAATGAAGTGGCTTTTTGTGCTAAAGGTACTTGTGTTTCTTTACCTTTTTTATCCAACATTTTTTCTGTTGAAAAACATCCTAATGCACTTGCAAATTTATAAAAATCTAATCTTTCTTCTTCTGGAAAATCTAGTAACATATCATTAATTTTTGGAATTTCATTTTTAAAAAATCTAAAATCGCTATTCTCTGTAAATGATTTTGTTTTTCCACTTTCAACTAAAGCTAATCCATATACATAGGGAATACTAAATTTATTTTTACTTAAAATTTCTAAAAAATCAGTTATTTCGCCTAATTTATCGCTTTGTACTAATATGCTGTAATCAAATTCATCAAAAGATTTTGCTATTTTACAAAGTTCTACCACATCTGTATATTCATTTTCATTTCTAGGTAAATCTTGTGCGAATACCAATTCCCCTGTTTCTGTTCTGTATGCATATTTAAACTGTAATCCATCAAAAGCTCTTTTCCCAATAGATTTTATTCCTGAATGCATTATTAACTTTTTAAGTGTTATACACCCATTGAATGCGTCATCTGGTATTTCTGTTTCACTATCTGGTATTGTATATTCTATCATTGGCTGTCTTGATAAATTAAATGCTTCATTTAAGAAATTGCATTCTCCTGTAAAATTTCCTCCTCTTTCTGCTCCATATTCTGTATCACCATTTTGAGTTATATTTCTAACATCTATTCCATTAAAAAAACCACGCACGCAACTATTTTGCCACATTGTGCTGTTTTGGTCATCTTCTTCATCTGGATGGAATGGAATATTTGGATAGAATGGAATATTTGCAGTGATTGCCTCTTCTGCTCTTAAATCGAAGTATTTTGCTTTTCCTGTTCCTTTTGGATTTATACTTTTTGGCATTTCATCCCAATTTTTTATTACAAAAGAAATTGGCTCTACTTTTACCCATCTTACTGTACCTACTTTTCCAGTTGGTGTTCCATCAGAATATCTGTCTTCTTCACCATATGGATATGATACAACACGCACATATCTTTGACCTTGATATTCAAATTCTGGACTATGTTTTCCTGCATAATCTTTATCATTTCCTTTTTGACCATTACTTGAATACCATCTGCCAGTGCATACAATTCCTTCTTGGATTTTTCCTCCATGATATAGTGATTCTAAAGTTCCACTTAAACTCTCATCCACCTTTGTTTTTGGATATTCTCCGATTTGCAATGTGCGATATATTGTTTTTCCTCTTGTGTCTTTTACTTCTCTTATATCAAATTCAGATTCTTCCCTTTCATCTCTGGTTTGTCTACCTTTTAAAAATCGTAACGCACTTCGTGCGGAGATATCAGATGGAAGATTATAATGCAAAGACGGACACAGCCCAGCAGTTCTGTCCCCAGTATATTTAAAGTTCCAGTAGCCGTTGCCATCTACATTGTACACATCATATCCAAAAGAGGCAGAGCGAAGCCACGCCCAAGTTGTCTGCCTTCCAGTACGAGTCTCATAATTATCATATATATAAGCATTATTCATTTGAGCATAGTCAGTAGCAGATATTCTTCTTTCTTCATCTGTTTTTTCCCCATTATATTGCTCATCATAGCTGTCTAAATATA
>SFKP01000070.1 GCA_004553715.1 Clostridiales bacterium | reverse complement strand
CTGGAGCATATTCTCCAATTTTTACATTTCCATTCATCATTATTTCATAATTATTCATAAAAATAAACTCCTTTCATATTTCGCTATATTATATGAAAGAAGTCTGTCCTTTGTGAATACATAAATTGTGCCAATATTCCCCGTCCCCACTGGCATAAAATTCGCTAAGATTACTTAGCTTCAAAGTAGCTTTCCTAAAACTACTTCGAAATATTTAATTAATGTATCGCATACAAGCTTACAGCACTACGTAAAGTGCAGCACGGAAAGAAAGGTAGCTGACGCTGTCGCCTGCTAAACTGTGGGAACGATAGCACGCTGGATGGTAGAAACCAGAGCTGACGCAATCGCCGGCCTCTGCTAACTCGATAGCTCGAAGAATAAGACTCTGTAGTCCATTCCCAGCAATTTCCGGCTAGGTCATATATGTTATTTTTCTTTGTATATTCTGTTACTCCTGTTTCTAATAAATAATTTTTATCTTCTGGCTTTTGTGTTGATGTTGTAACATCAATAAAATTACCGCCATGATCTGTTGAATATTTACCTGTAAAGTTAAATTGGCTGTTTTGGTAATTTCCCCAGCTTGTACTATCAAATAGTTCTGCTCTTGTTACTGCTTTTGTTTCCTCTAACCAATTTAATGTTCTATCCCATACAGCTGAATTTATTAAACTTGCTTTTACATTTGTTTTTCCATTATTCATTGTTGCTGCTTTGGTTATACTATCTGTTTGTTTTATATAATTATATGGGTATTTATTGGCTTGACTTAACACTACATCTCTTGTTCCACTTCTTGGAGTTCTTTTATTTTCACTTCCTGCTTCATATCTTGCTATATAAAATCCTCCATATTTATTTACACTGTCCTCGTGTGTGGCAATATCTGAATCAGTATATTTATATTTTTGCATCATTTGTTTTCTTGTGGTAACAAATTCTTCTACTGTGTTACATTGACCCCCTGTAAAGGCTTTAGCAGCTTCATCTTCAGTTATATTTTGTTCTTTTGCTTGTTTTTTTATTCTTGCTAAATTCATATCTATCATTGATGTTATATCCTGCGCATATAAGCTTTTTACATATAGAGTTTTAGAAGCTTCATCACTAGCTGTTTTTACTGTTACTGTATATTCTCCATTTGTTGTTGGATTAATTATACTTGTATTTGTTTTTCCGCTTACTGTAATATCATTATTTTCTGAATTTTTTGTTATTAATGTGCCTAATGGATCTTCAATTTTTATTTCTGTTATTTCTTCTTTTGCTTCGATTTCAATTTTTATTTTTTGATTTTGTAATACTGGTACCCATACGAATTGGTTATTTGTATCATCTTGAATTACTACTCCTGTGTTTTTTTCTCCTGTTACATAGCTATATCCTACTGGAATTGGGGCTCCGTGTTCTATTGATTTTATGTTTGTTCCATCTGCTGTTACTGCTGTGTCTTCATGGGTTACTTCCATGTTTATTTTTATTGTTGATAATGGTTTATTGTTTATATAGTCTTCAATTGAATTATATTTCACTCCTCCTATTGTTATTTTTCCATTTGCTATGTCTGTTTCATCTGTTATTGCATCTTTTGTTTCCCTTGCTGCTTTTCCTGCATAATCAAATAGCCCACCCTTTGTTGATATTCTTATTGTCACTACTACTAATATTAACATTACTATTATTGTAATTACTAACGTTTAAGTTTTCTTCTTTTTGCATTCGTTTTCACCTTCCTCATATTATATATTTAAAGTAATTCTATACAATAATAAAGGCATTTCGCTTAGACTGTCTTTAAAGAAAGTGCGAAATACTTGCCTCTCGCATTTGCTCGGGCAGACTAAGGTTGCCTAACCTTGTTGTATACGGAAAAATCTTATATTGGCTCAAGATAATTGTCGATTTTTCCTATACAATAAGAAAAACAACACAAAAACAAATGCTTACCTAAAATAAACATTTGCTTTTATGTTGTTCATATATTTTTTTCTATTTATAGAATTACTTGTGTGTGTACAGCCACAAGGATTTCAAGAATTAAATATTTAGTTTCTGCATTAAACCTATTACTTATCATTTGTACACTCACTCCTTTGTTTAAATTCTATAGCCATTTTACAATATATGTCATCTTGCTGTCGGTTGGACATTTTCTTTTCTTAGGCTAAAGCACGAAAAGAAAATGTCCAACCGACACGTGGAGCTACTAATTTGAAAATTGGGGTCTGAACATTAACAATATTTATACAAAGGGACACGTTAAGACACGGAGACTTAAGTTTTGGTCTAGTGGTTTTCCGGTATTTTTTGAACAAAAAGTACGTCTTTTTGTTCACTTTTTGGCAAACATGTGCCAAAATTCCCCGTCCCTTTTGGCACAGAGAGGACTCAATCGCCTCACAATCGATTTTGTGGCATTTTTATTCCATTCTAGACTAACTTGTCGACACCGAATTTTATCAGCAATATCAAGCGTTTTCATATATTCATCCAAAGATTAAGACTTTACGGGGGTAAAATCTCCGAGGATGAGAAAATAAAACAACCCATTGCCCTTTATAATCTGATAATTTTATATTTCCCATTGTG
>SFKP01000069.1 GCA_004553715.1 Clostridiales bacterium | reverse complement strand
TTTGTAAATAATAATTACATGAGAATTTTTGTGGAAAGGGGAACAAAAAATGGAAGATGTTTCAATTTTAAAAGAAATAAATAAAGATAGCAAAATGGGAATGGACTCGTTAAGCATTATTCTAAAAAAAGTAGAAGATGAGGATTTTAAAAAAGTATTAAATAATCAGCATGATGAATATACTCTGTCAATAGGAATATGCCTAGTATTTTGGATGATAATAAAAGTATTTAAACATTATACAACAGGAAGTATAAATCATTATATGTGGTATTTATATTATCTTCCATTAATATTTATACCCACATTCTATTATAATTGTAGTGACTATTTATTAAAACATGATAATAATAAAAAAAGAATAATAGCAATAGGAATATCAATTATTCTGTTTTTGTTAGTAATAACAAATGATAGCCACCAATTAGTATTTAAAATATTAAATGAAAATAATGATTATATACACAAATGTGGATATTATTTAGTTTGTATATGGATTTTTTTATTACTAATAATGTCAGTAAAAAATCTTGTAAAAGTGAGTATGGCAGAAAAAGATAAAAAGAAAATAATAATTCCATTTATTCCTATTATTCTAGGCTTAATATATACAGTAATGTATGTTTTAGATATAGGATTTATACGAAAAACAAATATGTCAATATTTATTGGAGTGTTATTTTGTGTAGGGTTAGAAGTTCTTTTTAGATTGAAGTTAATACCAAACAATTTTAGATATAGAAAAATATTCCTAAATTCAAACTTACCAATAGAAATAATATCAAAAGATGGAGCTAAAAAAATCAATACAAATCATTATATAGAAGTAGAAGAAGATATAAGAAAAGACATCAAAAACAATGAACTCAAAACACAATATAAAGCAAAAAATAAAATTCAAAATGTAAAATCAATACAGGGAGGATATGCAGTAGAAGAAAAAGATTTAAGTAAAATAAATGATCTTAAAAAGAAACTAGAAAATACAAATCAAGAACTTTTAAAACAAGAAGCATTATTAAAAAATCAAAAGAAAATAAAAGAGAAAATTTATGAAATAAAAATAAAAAAAGAGATAATAAAATTACTAGATGAAAAAATAGATGAAAAACGAGAAAAAATAAATAAAATGCTAGATGAAATGACAGAGGTAGATATAGAAAAAATGTATTTGCACTTTTTGGGGCAAAAAAAGTCAAAAATTTGCACCTCAGGGACATTGTTATTTTATTTTATATATGATATAAAATAAAAGTATTAGTCTATTTTATTTATATTGGAGGTGAAAACAGTTTTTAAATAGAATTGTTTTCTAATAAAAATACTTACGGAAATAATAACACAAAAGAAATTTATATTTATTATTAAGAAAACATTAAAAATTAAATATATATTGTGATAAATTCACAAATTTTGAAAGGAGAAAAAAATGAACAGTTTAAAAAAGAAGTCAATAATAAGTTTTATTCTAGTATTGACAATGATTCTTAATATCGTGCCTTTTGGAGCATTTACTTCAAAAGTATATGCGACATCTACGATAGATAGAATTGACATTGCAAGTGAAACAACTTCAGTAGAAGCAGGAGTATTACCAGCATTTACTGCAACAACGACTACTGAACACGCAAGTATTGAAGCTTATGGTAGTAATACTATTTGGCTAAGATGGCCATCTGGTGCTAGTAGTTGGCATGGATTTGGATATGATACTAAAGCAGCTTTTAATGATGGCTCAACTCACTATGGATTGAGGCTACACGTTGGATACAAAAATTTATTTCAATGATGTTGATGTAACATCAAGTGGCCATACATCTATAGACGTAGTTTCTTGGGGAGGATATGTTTATATTGATTTAGGTCTAGCTACTGGAGAAAATCCAACAACTCACACTGTTACATTTGATACAGATGGTGGAACAAGCATTTCAAATAGGACTATTGTAGATGGATGTACGACAAACAAGCCAAATAATCCAACAAAAACAGGATATACATTCGGCGGTTGGTACACAGATAATACCTATACAACAGAATTTAATTTTAGTAATGCAATTACGGCTGACACAACAATATACGCAAAATGGAATTCTGCATCAATCTTAAATGAAATTAGAATTACAAGTGAAACAACTTCTGTACAAGCAGGAGTATTACCAGCATTTACAACAACAACGACTACTGAACATGCAAGTATTGAAGCTTATGGTGGTAATACTGTTTGGGTAAGATGGCCATCTGGTGCTGGTAGTTGGCAGATACAAAAATTTATTTCAATGATGTTGATGTAACATCAAGTGGCCATACATCTATAGACGTAGTTTCTTGGGGAGGATATGTTTATATTGATTTAGGTTTGGCAACTGGACGCCGTGTAACAGTAACAACATATGATGAACTTAAAGAAGCAGTTAATGGCCATAATGATGGTATAACTGATACTAGCATAACGGAAGTAAAATTAGGAGCAGATATTGCAATTCCCGCTTCATCTAGTATGGACATATATGTTGTTAATAATTTTACATTTGATCTAAATGGGTATACATTAGATATAACTAATAGTAATTCTAATATGACCATTAGCTATGGAAGTAATGGAATTGAGAATTTTACTTCAGGCAGTTTAACTATAACAGACACTAGTGCATCTCAAACAGGAACGATTAAGTTAGGAATTAAACCTATTTTCGTTTATCAAAATAACACATCAAA
>SFKP01000028.1 GCA_004553715.1 Clostridiales bacterium | reverse complement strand
AATTTAAGACTTATTTCCGTTTTTGGGTATTAATAACTGAAATAAGTCTTGCATTTTCAATAAATTTTATTTTTGCGGAAATAAGTATGATAATTTACCGATTTTTGTGATTATTGTTACAGTTCAGACTAATTAATATATAATCCGCTCCATCTTGATGTCTATTTATACAAGGAGGACACGTTCAGACACGGGGCTTAAGTTTTTGTCTTGCGGTTTTTTGGCATTTTTTCATTGAACAAAAGTGAACAAAAAATCCATCACCTTTGTTCAAAACATCATTTTACATGTTTTTCTGTCATTTTTATTGAATTTCTTCTGTTTTTATAGTAAACTAATACTATTAATTCCATTGGAGGTAGATTTATGATAGATATAAAGTTAATTAGAGAAAATCCTAATTTAGTTAAAGAAAATATTAAAAAGAAATTTCAAGATTCTAAACTTGGTTTAGTTGATGAAGTTTTAGATTTAGATAAAAAAAGTCGTGAAGTTAAACTTCATGGTGATGAATTAAGAGCAAGTCGTAATTCTTTAAGCAAAGAAATCGGCCTTCTTATGAGAAATGGAAATAAGTCTGAAGCAGAAACCATAAAACAAAAAGTAAATAGTATAAATAATGAATTAGTAGAAAATGAAAAGTTGGAAGAAAAGCTTTCTTCAGATTTATATAATATAATGCTAAAAATACCAAATATCATAGATAGTAGCGTGCCTATTGGTAAATCTGACCTAGAGAATGTAGAATTGCAAAAGTTTGGCGAACCAAAAGTTCCTGATTTTGAAATTCCATATCATACAGAAATTATGGAACGCTTAAGTGGTTTAGATTTAGATTCTGCTCGTAGAGTGGCTGGGAACGGATTTTATTATTTGATGGGAAATATTGCAAGACTTCATTCTGCAGTTATTAGTTATGCTAGAGATTTTATGATTAACAAAGGTTTTACCTACTGCATACCTCCTTTTATGATTCGTTCTGATGTTGTAGATGGAGTAATGAGTTTTGATGAAATGGATTCTATGATGTATAAAATAGAAGGTGAAGATTTATATCTAATTGGTACTAGTGAGCATTCTATGATAGGGAAATTCAAAGGTCAAATTTTGAATAAATCAGAACTTCCATATACACTTACCTCTTATTCTCCATGTTTTAGAAAAGAAAAAGGTGCTCATGGAATTGAAGAGCGTGGTGTTTATAGAATACATCAATTTGAAAAGCAAGAAATGATAGTTGTTTGTGAGCCTGAAGAAAGTTATGAATGGTATGAAAAGATGTGGAAATATACAGTAGAATTATTTAGAAGTCTTGATATTCCTGTTCGTACTCTTGAATGTTGTTCTGGTGATTTAGCTGACTTAAAAGCTAAAAGTTGTGATGTAGAAGCTTGGAGCCCAAGACAGCAAAAATACTTTGAAGTTGGAAGTTGTTCTAATTTAACTGATGCACAAAGTAGAAGATTAGGAATTAGAATTAAAGGAGAAAATGGCAATTATTTTGCTCATACTTTAAATAACACCGTTATTGCCCCTCCTCGTATGCTTATTGCATTTATTGAAAATAACTATAATAAAGATGGTAGTATTTCTATACCAGAAGTTCTTCGTAGTTATATGGGTGGATTAGAAAAAATTTCTTAGGAAAGAATGTGATTAAATATGATTATTAAAAATCCTCAATTTGAAATTTCAGCTGTAGGCCCTAAACAATATCCAAAATCTCATTTACCTGAAATTGTATTAGTAGGTAAATCTAATGTTGGAAAATCTAGTTTCATAAACACAATGTTAAATAGGAAATCTCTTGCCAGAACAAGTAGTACCCCAGGGAAAACTAGACAGATTAACTTTTACAACATAGATAAAAACTTCTATTTTGTAGATTTGCCAGGTTATGGATATAGCAAAATGTCAAAACAAGAGCAAGAACAAGTAGGAAAGTTTATAGAAGATTATTTAGAAAATAGAAAGCAAATTAAATTAATTATATTTTTAATTGATTCAAGACATGCTCCTTCTGAAAATGATATGTTAATGTACAATTATATTATAAATTCAGGATTTCCTTGTATTGTTGTTGCAAATAAAGTTGATAAATTTGCTCCTTCTAAAGTAGATGCAGCAGTTTCAGAATTGCAACAATTACTTAATCCTTTAAAAGATTTAACCTTCTTGCCATTTTCGTCAGAAAGAAAAATCTATGTAGAAAGTACTTGGGAAAAAATTGAACAATTCTTATCTTAAAAAAATACACCTAGCCTAGGTGTATTTTTTCATTAATATATTGTAGTAACATCCTCTAAATTTGTTACAGTGATTGTATGACCATTATGATCAAAAATATAATTTGTTTCATCTATTGGTATCCAATCCGTATTTTCTCCTAAAAGTTCTGAATAATTATCTACATCAAATTCTAAATCTGCCATAAGCACATATACTGCATCTTCTGAAAATGTATACATCTTGCCATTTATTTCTAGAGTTATTCCTTTCCCAATATTTAGTAATTGCTCTACAGTGTATATATTGATAACATTTCCTTCAAAATAGCTATTATAAATATCTTCTGCTTCATCGTGATTATCATATATTTCTTTAATTTCTTTTGTTCTTTCTAATTCACTTTGTAATTTGTTTGCTCCTATTATATATGTACTAACCAAAAAAGATGTCATAAATAATATTGTTATTAAAACTAATAATGAGATGGCTCCTTTTTGACTTTTTAAATTATTCATTGTTCTTTACCTCTTCTTTCATCCATTTTACTCTTTCTTCATGAAGTTTTCTACCCAATTCTATTCCTGTTTCTATTTGATATGTTTCTTTGATGTTTTCCCCATTTATTTGTTCTAACATTCGTCTTCCTATTTTAGCAAAATCATATTTTTTATTTTTTATATTATCTTCAAGATTTCTACATTTATCTGCATATACTACTATTTGTAAACCTTCTAAACCTAAAGTGCTTTTATCTACTCTTTCTATAAAGCTAACTTTTTTTGCAGGAGTCATTATAT
Organism: Clostridiales bacterium; assembly: GCA_004553715.1. Lineage (GTDB taxonomy): Bacteria > Bacillota > Clostridia > TANB77 > CAG-508 > SFKP01. Next base: position 7,750 of record SFKP01000028.1, on the reverse strand, counting down.
AAAAGTTTCCACCTTTCATGTGTTCTAAAATGGCTGTTTTCGCTGACTTTATCCATTTAGTAGGAATTCCTATTCTTTTAGAAAGAAATTTTAAAGGCTCAATTCCTCTTTCTTCATGCCCATAATGATGTGGGTACATCTCTTCAGGGGTTCTACCTTTTCCTAAATCGTGAACTAATGTACAAAATCTTATTTCAGTACTTTTAGTAAGCTTTGCACTATTGTCTAATGCAATTAAAGTATGGTTATAACTGTCTCCTTCTGGATGATATTTGATAGGTTGCTTTGCCCCTATTAAATCATATATTTCTTTAAAATGCACATCTAAAACTTTTGCTTTTTTCAGCACTTCAAAAAATATCGATGGAACCTCCGCATCTAGTGCTTTTTTGAATTCTATAAATACTCGTTCTTTTGAAAGTAAAGGTAATTCTTCTTTCAAGCTATTCATCATCTTTATTGTTTTGTCATCTACTGTAAACCCATATACTGCAGCAAATCTAGCTACTCTATAAACTCTTAATGGATCTTCTTTAAATTTAGAACTTGTTGCCCTTATTATACCATTTTTTAAATCTTTCATTCCATTATATGGATCAATAGTTTCGCCAGTTAAAACATCTTTTGCAATTGCATTTATTGTAATATCTCTTCTTTCTAGATCTTCTTGAATAGATATGTTTTTATCACAAATAATTTCAAATTCTTTATGTCCCAAACCCGTCTTTTTTTCTTTTCTTGCTAATGCAAATTCTCTTTTATCTATGTCAAAAACCTTGAAGTTCTTCCCTCTTGCAATAGCATTAGGAAATATTTTTATAAATTCTTCTTCAGATAAGCCAACTACAGAATAGTCCTCATCTGATATTTTTTTTCTTAATATTTCATCTCTTACAGCTCCACCTACTAGATATAATCTACCGCCTGCTTCATTAATCTTTTTTGCAATTTCTATATCTACCATTATTCCTCCATCCAATACATAAAGATAATTTAGCTTCTTTTTTTAGCACAAAAAATGCGTAAAACATAGACACAGAGAAAGTGTCTAATGGTTACGCGAAGTTTTTGTGTCTATTTATATATTTATTAATCTTCTTTTGAATCTTTTAACATTTCTAATTGTGATATTAATAGTGATTCCATTTTTGCTTTATATACTTCAAATTGTTTTTTTAAGTCTTCAATTTCTTTTTGTTTCATTAAAATTTGTGTGTTTATTTCTTCTACTGTTGACCTTGCTGTAAGTTCAGCATCTTTGATTATTTGCTCTGCTTTTTGTTTTGCTACTTCTTGAATTTCATCAGCGGTTTTTTGAGCCATGATTAAAGTATTTTGAAGAGTGTTTTCTATGTTTTTATACTGACCAACATCATTATTTAATGTTTCTTGGTTCGCTTTTAATTCAAGGTTTTCTTTGTAAAGTTTTCCATATTCTACTGTTAAATCATCTAGGAAATCATCTACTTCACTCACACTATATCCACCTATTTTTTGTTTGGCAAATCTTTTATTTTCTAATTCTAATGGTGTAATCATTTTATTCCTCCTTTAGCCAAAATACAGATATTTTAATTGTTTTTTAGCCAAGATACTGATAATTTGCTTTTTATTTCTTCTCTTGCTAAGTTGCTTGATATATCATAATTTACAGGTGCTACTAAAAATATTGCATTAGATACTTTTTGTATATGTCCATCTAAAGCATGAACTGACCCACTTATAAAATCTACAATTCTTCTTGCTACATCTTTATTTACATATTCTAAATTTACTATTACAGATTTTCTTTCTTTTAAATAATTGCAAATTTCTTCTGACTGTTCAAAAGAAGTTGGTTGAGTTATAACCATCTTTACTGATTGGACTTGTGGCATATTTACGATTTTACTTTTTCTTCCAAAAAGTCCTCTTTCTTCTGTTTCTTCATCATCTAGATTTACTTCTTCTGCATAATTATTAATATTTTCTTCTTCATTTTCTTGCTCTAATCCTAAAAAATCTAACACCTTATTTACTATTGCTCCTGCCATTTAAATACCCTCCTAATTTTCATTGGTAATTTTATACAATAAGTATCTAACTTTTTTATAAAATTGTCAAGTTTTTTTGTGGTTGTAATCGTTTTTTAATTTTTCTGTAATCTTTCTGTAACATTTTTTGTGTTTGGATTTATTATTATATTATCATATTCCTCTATCTTATTTAATTTTCTAATTGTTTCTTCATCAAAGCCTAACTCCACTAGTTCATCGGTGTTGTAGTTTTTAACTATACTGTACTCATCATTTTCTTTTATTATTTTTACCAATACCTCTTTATCTTTATTGTTTTCCTTTTTTAATATATAACTTAATCCTTCTTTATAAATAATTGATGAATTTGGTATTTTTAATCCACTTGCACTCCACCATATAATATCCATCGAAATTTTTCGGAAGCTGACTAATTGTTCAACATTTTGTATTATTCTAAATATTAAAATTCTAGAATTTTCTTCATCATTTATATGCTCTATTGTCGCTTTTACTTCATCACCTGTTGATAATTTAATATTTACTTTATCTCCTACTTTAGCATTTTTTGCTTCATTAGAAGAACTTTGAGTTGCGATTAAACAATAGAAATTATTTACTAATTTTACTCTTTGGTTGCTTGTACTAATAACCTTACCAGGTTTTAAATCTAATTTATTTAGCATTTCTTTTGTTATACTTTCTAAATTTGTTGTTTTCAACACATTTTCTAAATCATCTATTCTATATGAAATTATTCCAGATGTACTTGCGTAAATACTTTGAGAACCTTCTAGCAGACTTTCTTCTAGCTCATTTTTTTTCAAAATTAAGTCTTTTATATACGAGCCTGCTGGGCTTAAATCTCCTGTAATTTTTGCTTTTTTTGTAATGTAACTATTGATATCTGTTTTATTTTCTTTTAATTCTTGAACATTGTTCTTATTAGAAATATTATATAATTTGTCCTCTATTTGTGCATCTAAGGCTTTTATATCACTTGAAAATATTTCATTTTGTGACTCCAACGCTTGTTGAATTTCTGCTTCTGTTTCTGAGATTTCTTGAGCTATAAGCTCTTTTTCTACTGTATAATATTTAAGTATCGCTTCTCCTTTTGATACCTTTTCACCTTCTGCTTTTAATTTTTCTATATTTTCTCCAGCACTCTGATTTGTGATTATTTCCTCTTCTCGTATAATATATCCAAAAGTACTTTCTTCTTTAGAAACTTCCCCTTTTCTTACTAAAACCGCTTCAGTCGGTGAAGAAATAAGTTCTACAAGTTCATAAATTATGTAGATTATTAAACAAATTATTAATGCTAATAAAATAACATTTTTTATTTCCTTTACTTTTTTATTTTTTATTTTCAACCTTACCTCTCCTTACTTTAGTAATTCATTTTTTATTCTATCTATGTTTACCATTGTATCATTTTCGCCATCTAGCCAAATTATATTATCATATTTTTTAAACCATGTAATTTGCCTTTTAGCATAATGTCTTGTACCTTTTTTTATCTCTTCTTTCATTTCTTCATAGCTTATTTCGCCGTTTAAATACTTAACTACTTCCTTGTATCCTAATCCCTGCATAGCAGTAGGAGTTTTATCGTATTTTTCAATAATTCCTTTAACCTCTTCTACCAATCCTTCTGAAAGCATTCTATCTACTCTTTTATTTATTCTATCATATAGTTTTTCTCTTTCAATATTAATTGCAAAAAGTATATAATCATATTTTATTTGTTTTTTCCTTGATTCCTTTTCTCTTTCGGTTTTTGTTTTCCCTGTTTTATGATAAATTTCCAAAACTCGTATAATACGTTTTTTATCATTTGGGCTTATTTTTGTCATTGCTTCTTCATCAATATTTTTAGCTTCTTCATACAATTTTCCTAGCCCTTCTTTTTCTGCTAATTTACTCAAATAGTTTCTATAATCTTCATCAAAAGGCTCTTCTTCAAAACTAATTCCGATTTATTAATGTTTCTATATATAGTCCTGTACCTCCCACAATTATAGGCGTTTTACCTTTTTTTAATATTTCTTCTATTTTTTCTTCTGCCTGTTTTTTATATTCTGACACACTATATCTTTCTTCTGGAGATATTACATCTAACATATAATGCCTTATTCCTTCCATTTCTTCAAGAGAAATTTTGGCTGTTCCAATATCCATTTCTTTATACACTTGCATAGAATCTGCTGAAATTATTTCACCATTTATTTGTTTTGCAAGTTCTATCGCTAAGTTGCTTTTCCCGTGATGCTGTAGGTCCTCCTATTACAACTACTTTTGGTTTCAAGTTATATTCTCCTATCTTCTATCAAACTTTTTTTCTATTTCTGTTTTTGTCATTTTTATTGCTGTTGGTCTACCATGTGGACAGGTAAATGGATTTGGCAATTTTAGTAATTCTGTCATTAAATTTTCCACCTCTTCTTTTGTAAGTTCGCTATTTGCTTTTACTGCAGCTTTACAAGCAACAGTTGCTACAAATTTTTCTTCTTTTTCTTGAACTGCAGTTATTGCAACTGAGCCAATTGCATCTAATATATTTAAAAATAGTTCTTTTGTATCTAAATCCATACAGATTGTTGGAACCCCAAGTAATCTTATTGTGTTTTCACCAAAATCTTCAATAATAAATCCAGCTCTTTTAAATAAGTCTTCATTTTCTTTAACTATACATCTTTCTTTGTGTGTTAAATTAATGATATCTGGTAGAAGCATCATTTGAGAATCTTTACCATTTTCACTATAAAAGTTTTTCTTTATTTGCTCGTATTTTATTCTTTCATGTGCAGCATGTTGATCTATTATATATACTTCATTTTCAATCTCTATTACTAAGTATGTTGCAAATATAGTTCCTATATATTTGTATTTTTTAATCTCTTTGTATTCTTCGCTATCTTCAAACAAAGATATATTTTCCATTTTTGTTTCTTTTTTAGGAGTTACTCCGAAAGTTTTACTATACATCTTCTCAAAATTTTTTGGTTCTTCTACTACTTTTGCTTCAAGATTTGATGAAACTATAGGCTCTTCTTTATTTTCATGTTCTTCTACAAGAGGTCTTGTGTCATCTACTCCAACTCTATTAAATATTTGCTCTATTGCATTATCTGTTTGTTTTTCTATAAATTCTTCTTCTTTTTTCCTAAATCTACTAAAAAATCCTTGTTGATGTTCTTCTATGCTTTTCTCTTTTTCTTCTTGTTTTAAAATAAATTTATCCTCTTGCTTTAAAGGTTTTTCTGCATTAGTTTTTGCAAGGTTTAGGTCATCTTCGTTTTTTTCTATTACAGCTAGTGTTTCTACTTTTTGAGGTATCATTTTACTTTCTACTATTTCTTCTTCATTATCCCTTGTAAGGTCTGATTTTAGTAAAGCTTCTTTTATTGCATAAAATACTGCTTTAAAGATTTTTTGCTCTTCTGAAAATCTTATTTCAAGCTTAGTAGGATGTACATTTACATCTATTTTATTAGGTTCAACATCAAGATTTAATATAACAAATCCATATTTACCTATTGGCAATAGTCCTTTAAAAGCTTGTTCTACTGCTGATGTTAATGTTTTGTCTTTTATAAATCTTTTATTTACAAAAAACATTTGATATGTTCTATTTCCTCTTGCAATAGCTGGTTTTCCTACAAATCCTGAAATTTTAATATCATCAAATTCATAATTTGCTTCAACGATATTGTCTACAATGTCTTTACCATAAAGTCCATAAATAACTGTTTTTAAATCGCCATTTCCTGGTGTTTGTACAATAGTTTTATTTTCATTTATAAGTTTTATTGCAACTCCTGGATTAGATAGCGCTATTCTTGTTACAGCATCTTCAATATATCCTGATTCTGTAAAATCCTTCTTTAAAAATTTATATCTAACAGGTGTATTGTAAAATAGATTACTTACTGTAATTGTTGTACCTGTTTTACTTCCAGCTTCTTCTTTCTCTAAGATATTTCCACCTTCAACTATGATTTTATGTCCTATCATTTCATCTTCTGTTTTTGTTACCATCTCTACATGTGCTATTGCTGCAATACTTGCTAAAGCCTCACCTCTAAAGCCCATTGATTTTACTTGTTCTAGGTCTTTTGCAGCTCTTATTTTACTTGTTGCATGTCTTTCAAATGCAAAATCTAAATCATCCTCTTTAATTCCACTACCATTATCTATTATTTTTATTTTTTTGATTCCACCATTTTGTATTTCTACAGTAACTTCTGTTGCTCCTGCATCTATTGAGTTTTCCATCAATTCTTTAACCACTGATGCTGGTCTTTCAATAACTTCTCCTGCAGCAATTTGATTAATTGTTATATCATCTAACAATACTATTTTGCCCATATATATTACCCCCACTTTTGGAATTATTTTTTCACATTTATTCGAAAACATCTTATCATAAGATAACAATTTTTTCAACAGTTTTGTGATGCAAAAAATTTCATTAGTTACTAATTAATTTCCAATAGAAACGGGCATTCACTATTCTTTATTATAAATATCAACATCTATTTTCTCATTACACGCTTTACTCGATTCTTTAAAACTTAAATACCAACTCATTCCATTTTTATTTTCTTCAATCTCTTTTACTCTTTCTAATAATTGTGGAAATGTATTTGGTTTTGGAACGATTATTGGTTCTCCTCGTAGCCAATTTGCAGGTGTCATAGCTTTGTTGCAATCCGCTATTTGCAATGCCATAATTGCTCTTAAAATTTCTGGAATAGAGCGTCCTATATTTAATGGATATACTAATATTAGCCTTATAATTCCTTTATCATCTATTACAAAAACATTTCGTACTGTTTCAGTATTACTTACTTGAGTTGCTATCATTCCATATTTTCTTGCTATTTCTCCTATTCTATCTGCAATTACAGGGAAAGGAACTCTTATTCCTGTTTTACAATATATATCATATAGCCAAGCTAAATGTGAAGAATTGCTGTCTATACTTAGACCTATAAGCTCTGTATTTAATTGTTGAAAATATGTATATGCTTTACTAATTTTATATTTCCCATTGTGGTTTCTGCTTCAAAATCTGGAGCATATTCTCCAATTTTTACATTTCCATTCATCATTATTTCATAATTATTCATAAAATAAACTCCTTTCATATTTCGCTATATTATATGAAAGAAGTCTGTCCTTTGTGAATACATAAATTGTGCCAGTATTCCCCGTCCCTAATGGCACCTAATGGCATAAATTGTGCCAATATTCCCCGTCCCTAATGGCACCTAATGGCATAAATTGTGCCAATATTCCCCGTCCCTAATGGCATTCCCCGTCCCTAATGGCATACAAAAAAGAATGTATGTTTGTACATCGTTATTTTCGATTTTTCATACATTCTTATATTATCATTTTTAAAAATAATTCCCTGTTTTGAAATCTTTTATTATTTTTATAACCTTTTCAAATTTTTTCAAAATTTGCAGGAACAGGGAGTTACCCCGAACTCCCATTTACGCCTAAAAGCGTAGCTTTTAGTGGGATACTCATAAAAAAAGAGGGTGACTTTTGGTCGCCCCACAATATTATAAAATTTATTATACAAATTGTAATTTATCGAGAAGATTGTAAAATAAAAGTTAGATATTTTCAAATCAATATATAACTTTCTAAATTTTATTATGCATGTATAATATTTGTATTCTTTGAAATTTCACTATTAGTTGTTACAATATCATAAT
>SFKP01000027.1 GCA_004553715.1 Clostridiales bacterium | reverse complement strand
ACTCTCGTAACTGTCTTTAATAAATGTCCCATTCCTTTTGCAGCTAGATATTCTCCCTGTACTGGAATTATTATCTTATCACTACAAGCAAGTGCATTTATTGTTATCATTCCAAGAGATGGCATACAATCTATCAATACATAATCATAGTTATCTTTAATACCTCTTATAGAATTTTTAAGCGTGAACTCTCTGCTCATTGCATTAACTAATGAAAACTCTATTGCTGATAAATCTAAATTTGCAGGAATTAAATCTACTCCTTCTTTATGATGAAGAATAGCATTTTCTGCATTTATTTCATTATCACATATAGTATCAGACATTAATGTTCCAATAGTATTCTGCAATTCATCTTGATTATAGTAACCCATACAAGTAGTTAAATCTCCGTTGTGGATCTGCATCAATTAGTAATACTCTTTTTCCTTGTTTACTAAGTGCAACTCCTAAACTAAATGTAGTTGTTGTTTTTCCAACTCCACCTTTTTGATTTGCTATTGCAATTATCTGACACTTTCCCATTCTTGCTCCTTTCCTCAAAAAAAGAGCTAACTCCTAAAAGCTAACTCTTGTCTTGAATATTTATTCCTCTGTTATTTCTTTATCATCTTGTAAATGAGTAGAAACATATATAAACTCCTCATCGTCTGCTAATTTACCAAATAAATTGTTAAGTCCTGCAATAAAAATATAAAGGTACAATATTTACTAATCCTGGTCTTATCTTTTTTCTTAATATTACCCAATTAGGTATATCGTCTTTTATAATATTAACAATTTTATCTTCAGAAATTAACATTCTCATAATTCCATTCATTATATCTGAAAAGTCTTTTTCTTCATCACAAAATATTTTATTCATCATAGCACTCATTGACCTTACAAAATCTGATAAGTAATCATCTTTTATACAAGCAAAGCAATCAGTTTCTATTTCATCTAAATACCCTATTGCTGTTAAACACTCATAATAATTTGATGCCATAATATAATAAAATTGTTCAAATTCTTTCTTTAAGTTTCTTGAGTTCATCTTCTTTATATAAATACCTGTCTCCTTTCTTATAATCTCTTTAATCTTTTCTGTTTCTTTTTTAATTTTTTCATTATTTTTTGGTTTGTTGTTTTCATTTTTTTTCATTTTCTTTTTACTCCTTCCTTTTTGAAGGCAAAATAAAAAATCTAATATTTCTATTAGATTTCTTATATATGTTAGATATTATTTTTTTCTTTAAATCTTTTGAATAATATATTAAATCAGTACAAGTTAGTTCTCCATCTTTTATTTCTTCTTTATAATTATCTATAAAGAAATTTTTAATTGTTTTCTCATATTTATCAAATCCCTGCTTAACATAGAAAGGAATATTATTCTCTGTTGTTCCTACCAACATTCTGTCATATTTCTGTTTATAATTACCACATAATGATTTTAAAAGTGTTTTTGCATAACCTTTATTTCTGTAATTTTCTTTTGTAACTATGTTCTTTAACTCTAATGTTTTTCTATCAATGTGCAAAATAACTGCAATAGAAATTAGCTCATCTTCTTTTTTTAATGCATATACATCAGAATCGTTCAAATACTTATGTATCATGTCTTTTGAAGGATCTGCCTCTAAAAGTAAATCAATATAATCTTCTTTATTTTCTATTTTTTTAACCTGCATTCTAGGCTCTTTCGGTATCTCGTAACCATTGGTAGCCCTCGCTTGTATAGGATTGCGGTTATAATATCTCATCTCCTCTGAGAACACACATCCACAATATTTTTGCATATATAAGCCTAATTCTCTTGCTTTTGCTTGTCCAACTCTAAACCCTACTCTAAAATCTCGATATAAGAATTCTATGTTATATTTTTTTGCCATTTCTTTTGCTATTTCTGTTAATACCTCATGATTTTGGTATGGACTTACTAATAATGTTGTAGTAAAAGCATCATAGCCATTTTCTTTTGCATATTTTGCAGTTTGCTCTAAGCGTACCTTATAACAATAATTTTTACATCTATTGTTCAAATCACCTATAACATTTTTGCAAAACTCATTTAAGCCATATTCTTCCTCGAATATGGCTTCTATTTCTATGCTTTTTGTATATTCTTTTAAACAATCTCTTCTTGTTCTATATTCCATGTATGGATGAATGTTTGGATTATACCAATATATAGTTGGTTCTATTCCTTCTTCTCTTAAGCTATCTATACAATACACGCTACATGGTGCACAACAAGTATGCATTAATAGTTTCATATTTTTTCTCCCTATTTTTTCATAATTATTCTATATTTATTGTTTTGTCTATAATATACTGTGGCCTTCCCTTCGCTTCATCATATATTCTTGAAATATATTCTGCAACTAGCCATATAGATATAAGTTGTATTCCTATTAAAAATGTCATCGAAAACATGATGCTTGTCCATCCTTTAGCTATTAAATCCCAGCTGAATATGCAATTTAAAAGTGCATAAATTAATATAAGTACAGATATAACAACTGATATAAAACCAATTCCGCCAATTATTTTTAATGGTTTTGTAGAAAATCCTATTATTCCATCTGTTGCAAGCTTTAACATTTTTTTTAGAGGATATTTGGTTTCTCCTGCAAACCTTTCTTTTCTTTCATATTCAAATGGTACCTGTTTAAAACCTACCCAGCTAAATAGTCCTCTTAAGAACTTATTATGTTCTGGTAATGAATTTATAACATCAATGACTTTTCTATCTGCAAGTCTAAAATCTCCTGTATCTTTCGGTATTTCTACTTCTGAAAGTCCATTTAATACTTTATAAAACATTGTTGCTGTAAACAATTTAAATGCTGTTTCTCCCTCTCTTTTTTTGCGTTTTGCATAAATTACTTCATTTCCTTCTTCCCATAGTTTTATCATATCTTTTATAACTTCTGGAGGGTCTTGCATATCTGCATCTATTATTATTCCACAATCTCCTGTTATGTATTTTAAACCAGCTGTCACAGCAGCTTGATGTCCAAAATTTCTAGAGAAAGAAACTATTTTTACTTTTTTATCTTGTTTAGCTATATCCTGTAGTATCTCTAATGTTTTATCTTTGCTACCATCATTTACAAAAATAATTTCATAATCATATTGACTTAATTCATTTAAATTCTTTTTCATTCGATTATAGCATTCATTTGCTACTTCTTCTTCGTAATACATTGGTATAACTACTGATATTTTCTTCATTAATATTCCCTCCTAATTTTCCATTTTTAAATTTAAATGTTTATATGCTTTTGGGGTTGCAACTCTTCCTCTTGGTGTTCTTGATATAAAGCCTTTTTGCATTAAGTATGGTTCATACACATCTTCTATTGTTTCTGTTTCTTCCCCTATTGTTGCAGCAAGTGTTTCTAATCCTACAGGTCCTCCTGAATAATTTAAAATAATAGATTCTAACATTTTTCTATCAATACTATCTAAGCCTAAATCATCTATCTCTAGCTTTTGAAGTGCGGTTTTTGCGATTTTCAAATTTATATTTCCATCTCCAAGAATTAATGCATAGTCTCTAACTCTTTTTAGCAATCTGTTTGCTATTCTAGGCGTTCCTCTAGAGCGTCTAGCTATTTCTATAGCTCCTTCTTCATCTATTGCAATATTCATTATCTCTGCTGACCTTTTTACAATTGTTTTTAATTCACCTGTATCATATAATTCCAATCTATGCACAATTCCAAATCTATCTCGTAATGGTGTTGTAAGAGAACCTGCTTTAGTTGTAGCACCTACTAAAGTAAATTTAGGCAAATCTAATCTTATTGACCTTGCACTTGGTCCTTTCCCTATAATAATGTCTAAATTAAAATCTTCTAAAGCAGGATAAAGTATTTCCTCAACAGATTTATTAAGTCTATGAATTTCATCAATAAATAGTACATCATTCGGCGCTAAGTTTGTAAGTAGTGCTGCTAAATCTCCCGGTTTTTCGATTGCAGGGCCTGATGTTATTCTTATATTTGAATTCATCTCTGTTGCTATAATATTTGCAAGAGTAGTCTTTCCTAAACCCGGTGGTCCATATAGCAATACATGGTCTAATGGTTCTCCTCTTTTTTTGGCTGCCTCTATATATACTTTTAAATTTTCTTTTACTTTTGTTTGTCCTATATATTCTCTTAAGGTTTTAGGCCTTAGAGAGTATTCATTTTTTTCTTCTACTTCATTTTCTAAATTTGGAATTAATAAATTTTCCTCCATATATTCTCCTTTTATCTTCTTAGGAACTTGTCAATTCCTTCTGCTGCTTGTTTCCCTGCAAATATTGCTTTACAAACAGTAGATTTCGTTTCAGTCAAATCTCCCCCTGCAAATACTCCTTCAATGCTTGTCTTACCATATTCATCAATTTTTACAATATCATTTTCTTTCTCTAATTGTAAATTAATTGTTGGTTTTAAACCTATTGCAAATACTACATTATCTACTTTCATTTCAAATTCTGAGTTTGGAATATCTAGTACTTTTCCTTCTTCAATTTTTGTTTTTATACAATTAATTAATTTTAATATTCCATTAGATTCTTTAGCTTCTAATACTTTTGTATTAAATATTATTTTTATGTCATCAGCTAATGCCTCTTCTACTTCTATATCTCTTGCGGGCATACAAGTTCTATCTCTTCTATACAATATATATACATCCTCATTAGTCATTCTTTTTGCAGTTCTTGCAGTGTCTATGGCAACATTTCCCCCGCCTATTACAACTGTTTTACCTAAATTTAACTTTTTACCAATACTATAATTATATAATATATCATTTGAAGTAAGGATGTTTTTATTATCTATTCCTAGACTATATTTTATCGCATCTGTCGCCCCTATTCCTAAAAATATAGCGTCATATCCTTGTTCTTTTAAATCTTTAATCGAAAAATCTTTTTCAAATTCGCAATTATTTTTTATCTTTACACTTGATTTTCTTAATCTTTCAATTACAGCATCTATATAGCTTTTATCAAGCCTAAAATCTGGTATCCCATATCTCAAAATACCACCACATTTTTCCTCTTTTTCGAAAATTGTTGTTTTATAACCTTTTTTTAAAAGCTCATACGCACATGAAATACCTGCTGGACCAGAGCCAATTATTGCTACTTTTTTATCAATATTTTCTTTTATTTCTATATTATATTTTATATTTTTTTCTTCTGCCACATCATTTACATATCTCTCTAAAGTATTGATTTGCACAGAATTTTGCTTTATTCCTCTTATACAACTTCCCATGCATTGATTTTCACTTGGGCAAACCCTTGAGCAGATTGAACTTAATATATTATTTTCTTGTAAAATACTATATGCTTTTTCTATATCTCCATTTTTAATATTTGATATAAATTCTGGTATATTTGTTGCAACTGGACAACCTTTCCTACACATAGGTAGTTTGCAACATAAGCATTCATTTGCTTTTTCTATAATACTTTCCATATTTCTCCTAGATCTACGCATACAAATTGTTTAATTTTATATAATTATAAACATTTGCATTTATTAAATTACTTACATTTTTATTTTCTTTAATTAATCTACGAACAGTAGTAGAATCGAAATTATATGATTTAGATGGTGTAAAGATTAATATGTTATCTTTTGTTTGATTTGTTTTAAATGAATTTCTTGAAATCACAATATATTTATACAATTCAATAATTTCGTCATATCCTTCCCAATTGCTCATTTTAACAAAATTATCACTACCCATTATAAAATATGGTTCATCATTTTTATATTTTTCAGATATTATCTTAAATGCATCTTTTGCAAATAATGTTATTTGTACACTGGTTTCAAAGTCATCTATCTCTATGTTCTTTTCATTTTGCACTGCTAATTTCAACATTTTTAGTCTTTTTGATGCTTCTATCAAACCTTTTTTACTGTAAAAGTCACCTATTGGTACAAATACTACTTTATTTACAATTCCGTTTTTTAATAAATCTTTAGCTATTCCAATATGTATATTAGTTGGAGGGTTAAATGACCCTCCGAAAAAACCTATCTTCATATATTATTCCTTCTTAAAAGCAAAATCTATTCTATAAATAAAAAGCCTAATTCTTTATCTATATTTGCTTCATAGTTTTCATTATTTCCTGCATTATATTTTATAACTTTAATGTTTTTTGCCTTCTTCTTAACTTCTTCTGATAACTTTAAATATGCTTCTTGTTGCTCTATACTGCTTTTAATATCAAATTTTTGATATTGATGTTTTACTCTACCGCCTAATCTTTTTTCATATTCTGATGTGTCTTCTAAGTATAAAACAATCAAATATATGTCGAAATCTAATTTATCTAATTTTGCTAATAGTTCTTCATACACTTCAGTAAAAGAGTACTTTTTATAGCCTAATCTACCATAAACTTCTTCTGAAAAGAAATTTCTATCGAACAATAAATTTACATCCTTACAATTTGCCATATATTCTAAAAGTTTATTATATTTTGTTCTTATTTTATTTAACCCTGTTTCTTCTTTATCTTTAATGCCTGTTAATCTATATAAATCTGTTGCTGGAATTTTTTCTCTTAAATAGTTCGTAAATGTAGTTTTACCAACACCTTGTGGTCCTTCTACTATTATTATTTTATCTTTCACTTTAATCACATTCCTCCTAAGGCTTAGAACTCTGTTGAAAAAGATTTAAATTCTATTAAACAATGGTTCAACATTTTCTAATTTCACATCACTATTGATTTCTACAAATTCCCATGCAGGACTATCTAAATGTAAGTATTCTCTAATTTTACTACAAGCCATTGGCATAAATGGTTCAAACAAATTAGATAAGTTTGCAATAATTACTGTACAGTTATAAATAGTTTTATTGAAAGCATTTATATCCTCTTTTCTCTGTTTCCAAGGCTCTTGTTCATCATAATATTTATTTGCAAACTCTACTAAAGTCATTACTTTTTCTGTTGCCTGTTTAAATTCTAAGCTTTCTATTGCTATTTGTACCTCTTCATATGTTTTTTCAATTTCTTCTCTAATTTTCTTATCTAAATCAGATACTTTAACTTCATTTAGTTCTTTAAACCTTAAAGTTCTATTAACTAGGTTTCCAAATTTATTTAAAACTTCACTATTATGAGTTCTTATGAATTCTTCTAAAGTAAAGTTTGTATCTTTTTTTTCTGGTCCATTATTTACAATATGATATCTTAATGAATCAGCATTATATTTTTCTAACATTTCTAAAGTTGTAATTCCATTACCTTTACTCTTTGAAATCTTTTCATCATTTATATTTAAATATTCAGTAGAAACTATTACATCTACTAAATGATAATTTTCTTCTAACGCTGAAAGTAAAGCATTCAAAATAACACTATGGAACATAATGTTATCTTTTCCATGGCACATATAAATTGTATTATTGTGCCCTTCTTTCCAAAAATCTTCCCAATTTAGGTTTCTTTCTTCTGCAATTTTCATTGTGTCTGTAATATAACCTAAAACGGCTTCTATCCACACATACATTCTTTTACTTTCATAATTTTCAAGAGGAATTTCTACTCCCCAACTTAAATCCCTAGTAACTGCTCTATCAATTAATCCTTGTTTTAAGTATTTTTCAGTTTCGTTTTTTGCATTTAATCTCCACTTTGATTTATTTTTATCTGTATTTTCTTCAATTATTTTTTGAAATTTTGATAATGCAAAATATAAATTCTTATTATTTTTCTTTACTGTAACACTTCCGCAGTTCAAACATTTTCCACCAATTAAATCCTCATCAGTTGGTGTATAGTTGCATTTATCGCATTGGTCTGCTCTTGTTACAGTTTTACATTGTGGACATATTATCTCAACTTCTCTATCTTGCAAGAATTTATTACAGTTCTCGCAAAAAGCTTGTGGTTCTTCTTTTTCGTAAATATATCCATTATCATATAATCTTTTAAAAATCTTTTGAACTTGTTTTTTATGATAATCACTATCTGTTTTTGAATATATATCATAAGAAAATTCGCTAAGTTCAAAAGTTTTAACGAATTCATTATGATAACTTTCGGCAATCTCTTTTGGAGTTTTGCCTTCTCTTTTTGCTGTTTCAGTAATTGGAGTGCCATGACAATCTGTACCAGATACATATAACACATTATCTTTTTGTAATCTAAAATACCTAGCCAATATATCACCTGAAATAAGACCTGCTAGATGTCCTAAATGCAATGAATTATTAGCATATGGCCACGCTCCTCCTATTAGTATGTTTCTATTCATTTTTCATAGCACTCCCCTTTACTTTTTTTTAATTTGATTAAACATTTTTCCAAAACCAGTCTAAACTATTGTCAATACTCTTTTTCTTATAAAATCTACAAGAAATGTCGTCAACCCAAAGATATGAAAAGAAACTTATAAATATCATGATAAAATCTAATGCTATGCAATTTACAATCATATCTTTATATGCTTCTAATTCAGGCATTCCTAGTTGAACACAATAAACAATTGCTAATATTAAGAATACTGCTAATGGCAATGCAGCAATAAATGGTTTTTTTAATTCTCTAGATAAAAATATTAGTAATATTGTTGCCATTAATATTAGCATAAATGTTAATGGGTCTGAAAGTGGCACTATCATAATTTTCATCCTCCTTTTCTTTTGTGGCATATTGCCTATTTAATTTAATTTAAAATTAATTAAATTCGCTAATTGTTGAGCCATTTTAGTAATATCTTTTTCGTCTTTGCCTTCAATCATTACTCTGATAATTGGCTCTGTCCCTGAAGCTCTTATTACTATTCTGCCTGTATCCTTAAGCAATTCTTTTGTTTTATCTATTTGTTCTAGTATTTCTTCATCTTGATCCCATTTAGATTTTTTATCATTATTTACTCTTACATTAATTAAAGCTTGTGGATATTTCTCCATTACATGACAGGCTTCAGATGGTTTAATTCCTTTTTCAAGCAAAATTTGAATAAACATTAATGATGTTAAAATTCCATCTCCTGTAGGATTGTAGTCTAATAATATAATATGTCCAGATTGTTCCCCTCCAAGATTGTAACCATTTTTAAGCATTTCCTCTAAAACATATCTATCTCCAACTTTTGTTTGTTTTATTTCTATTCCATTTGCTTCGCCAAATTTAGTTAATCCTAAATTGCTCATAATTGTTGCAACTGCCGTATTATTTTTCAGTTTACCCTTTTCTTTTAAATAAGATGCAAAAATTGCAAGGAACATGTCTCCATCAATTTCATTTCCTTTTTCATCTATAGCTAAGCATCTATCTCCATCTCCATCATAAGCAATTCCAAGGCTCAATCTATGATCTAATACAAAGTTTTTTAATTTTTCTAAATGTGTAGAACCACATCCATCATTTATATTTATTCCATCTGGATTATTAGACATAATCATATATTGTATTCCAAGTTTGTCAAATATTTTTTCTGCTACTTTATAGGTTGCCCCATTTGCTACATCTAATCCAATAATAAAGTCTTCTCTAAGATTTTTCTCAATATTTTCTTCGAAATTTTTTCTTAAGAAATATACATATTCATCAATTAAATCTTCTCTATTTTCAGATACTCCTATTTTATCTGAAATAGCATTTAATTCAAATATTTTTCCAGATTCCATAACTTCTTCAATTTCTTCTTCTATTTCATCCGAAATTTTCATTCCTAGATTGCTAAAAAATTTGATTCCATTAAATTCATAAGTATTGTGTGATGCTGAAATAACAACACTTGCATCAGCTTTTAATTTTTTTGTTAAATATGCTACTCCTGGTGTTGGAATAACTCCTAATAATTTTACTTTTGCTCCATAACTTAAAAATCCTGCAGTCATTGCACTTTCTATCAAAGTTCCTGATATTCTTGTATCTCTACCTATTAAAATTGTTGGTGTATGGTCTAAATGTTTTGATAACACATATGCACCTGCTTTTGCTACTTTATATACTAATTCTGGTGTTAATTCAGTATTTGCAATTCTTCTTATTCCATCTGTTCCGAAATATTTTCTCAACGCAAAATTCCCCCTTATATCTTTGCTATATTATATATGTTTTATTATGCATTTTGCAATATTTTTTACTATTTTTTTTTATTTTTTACTTTTTAATCCAGACAAAGAGACACCTTCAGAGATGGGGACTTAAGTTTTGTCTAGCGGTTTTCGGGTTCTTCGCATATAATAAAAATTGAACCCTTCTAATTAAACAAATTTGTCTAAGTTTTGGGTTCAATTCATTTTCAAAATTATTAATTATCCACGTTATTAGATAATATTTTTGTCAATGACTGTCAAAAATCTTCGTCCCCATTGACAGTCCTAATTAACACTAGTTTTGTTTTTTTACTTCGTGCTAATATGTATTATCTCCGCTCCTACTTCTAACTCTCTTGATATTATATTTTGTACTTGTGCAATTTGTTCTGAACTTATTTCTTCTGCTTTTATAATTACACTTATACTGTTTGTGTTTACAAAAATAACTACATCTTCAAATCCTTTTGTTTTTATTAAGTTTTCTGAAATCATTACAGAATTTTTTGTTTTATTTATTTTTGCCATTTCAGATATAGCAGTATTTCTTTGCTCCGCAGTTGAATTTACGTTATTATATACCTCTTGATATGTTTCTAATAATTGTGAAAACATATTGTCTCTTTCAAGTTTTGATGAAGTATAATATGTGTCTTCAGTTGTGGCGCTTGTAAGTACTTGCTCATCAATTTGCTCTATTTCTTCATTCTGCGTTGTTTCTACTTCTTCATTTTCTATATCTGTACTGCTTACTAGTGTTGCATCTCCTAATTCTGCAACTATTTGTGATGTCATGACTGTATTTTCATTATTCTCATTCATAGAAGTATAATTTAAATAACCTGCTGTTACTAATACTAATGCTATCACAAGAATTACTAATTGATTTCTCTTTAAAATTGTCTTCATTTTTTTATTCCTTTCATTTATCTTTTTGCCATTTCGAACACCTGTACCTTATAACTAGATATACCTGTCACTGCAGATACTGCTTGTATGATATTTGTTTTGATATTTACATTTCCGTCCACCTTCTGCTGCTACAATTACACCTTCAACTTTTGGCATAACAACCTTTTCTGTAATTGGCATGCTTTTACCATTGGATTCCTCTAAAACCACTTCTTTATTGATATTAGTTGATTCTATGGTTCGTTTTCCTCCTGCATCATCTATTTCTTCAGTTGTGCTATTGGAATGAGTTTCGTTATATATTGGTGTAAAACTGCTTGTTTCTGAATATGTAATTAAAATATCTACTGCACCTATTCCTTCTATTTTAGATAGTATGTCCTTTAGCTCTTCCTTTAAATTATATTCTTCTGACACTAAATTATTACTACTTGTATTACTATTTGATACATCTGCTAATATTTTATAACTGTTTTTTTCTTCGCTTTCCTCTTTTAATTGCGACTATGGTAATAATTAGTAATATTAAAAACACTACCAAGTTTTCGATATTCTTTTTATTATTAGTCTTGTCTTTTTTCATAAAATTTTCAAACAATTCTTTAAATTTTTTCATTTTCAAATCCACTCCTTTCTAATGTAATATTGCTTTCTATCACTCCATAATTTATCATTAAATAATTAGTAATTATCTGAATGTCTTCTTCAGAAAGATTTTGCTCCATATTACTATTATTTTCTGTACCAATTGATACTTTTTCAATCTTCTTTATTTCTTCTTTTTGTTTTTTTTCTACACTTAACCTTATCTTTTCTATTTGCCCATATTTTTCATCTTTTATGTTTATAAATACATCTATATTTTTTACTTCATATCCTATATTGCTTAAATTGGTATTAATACTTTCTTTGATATTTTTAATATATCTTTCTTCAATATACTTGGTATTATCTATGCTACTTGCTGCTACTGTTTTAGTACTTTCATTTATAAATATTTCATTTAAATTTATTTCCTTTAATGTCAATTTCGAAAATATTGGAGAAACAATTATAAAAATTATATATATATTAGTAATCATTTTTATATATTTCTTGTTTTTTCCTTCTGGAACTAACATTTCAATAATTATTGTTATTACAACTGCAAATATAATTTGTTTCATCCATCTATTTATTACATTTATCAAATCATCACCTCATCATATTAAAGAAGTATTAGATATTTTTAATGTAATTGCAATTCCTATTATAAAAAGAGTTGCTATAAAAAACATTATCCCAAGTATTGTTTTGAATCCTCCGAGCTACCTCTTCTAGTACTTTTACAATTCCTTTATCTGCTATCGGCTGAGCTATTGCAGCAGTAAAACTATATAGCAAAGTAAGTACTGTTAACTTTATTATTGGAAAAGCACATATTCCTATTATTACAATTATTCCTACGACACCTAGTGCATTTTTGATAACATTTGTACAACCAAGCACTGTGCTAATAGAATCTCCAAGAGTTTTCCCCACCACTGGTATTAAACCACTTGTTGCAGCTTTTATACCTTTTAATGTTACTCCATCAACGGACCCTCCTAAAGTTCCTTCTAGTGATAATGCACTTACAAACACTGTTGTAATTATTCCTAAGAACCACAATGTTGTTGACTGCATAAATTTAGAAATTTTAGAAATTTGAACTTTGTCTGAAATATTTGATATTATTCCCATAACTATTGATATTACAATTATAGGTATTATAATTATGTTTATAGTATTTCCGATTAATACTATAGCAAAAAGCAGAAGCGGTTGTAATATCCCAGCAGACACCATTGCTCCTGTGCTTATTATTAAGCTAATAAGTAGCGGTACTAAAATATTTAAAAAAGATACCATGTTTGTTATGCTTTTTTCCACAATTGCAATAATATTCGAAAAGTTGGACATAACCAAGGACACTATTAATATATATTGTACAAAATATGCAACTTTTGATGTGCTTTCATTTCCCAAACTTTCTGTTATTCCTTTTAAAACGCTGTGAGTTAGTATGATTACTAAAACTGTTGCTAATAGTTTTGCAGAGTTTAACACTTCTTCTCCAAATATTTTTAAGATATTTTTATATATCTTTTTATTATCAATTCTCCCTTGTATTGCACTTGATAACAGTTTTTTCACATCTAAATCTTCAAATGTATCTTTTGAAAATTTTTCACCTTCTTTAATAAAACTAGATAAATCTAATGTATCTAATTCTGATGCTATAATCTCATCTGTCGCAAACACTCTGCTATGTATAGATAATATTAAAATAAGTATTATAATCATTTTTTTTATAATTATCACCTCTATGGCAATATTTTTATAAGTAATTCTAATAATGCAGAAATTATTGGTATAGATATACTTATAATAATAATTTTGCCAGCTAAATCTATTTTTGTTGCAACTGCTGTTTCTCCTAAGTCTTTGCACACACTTACTGCAAACTCTGAAAGGATTGCTATCCCTGATATTTTTAATAAAATTGCTACATATTGAGCATTAATTCCACTCTTTTTACTAAGGTTTGTTAGTAAATCTATTATTGCAGATAACTTGTCCATAACCATAGAAAAAATTATTGCTCCTGCAATAATAGATACATATATTGTTAGTTCTGGTTTATATGTGCGTATTATAGCAAGTATTATTGTTGCAATTAGTCCTACTCCAATAATTTTTACTATTTCCATATTTACTCCTTACATTATAAATTGAATATAGTTCTTACGCTATTAAACAAAGTACTTATTTCTTTTATAACCATAGAAAGGACAATAATTAGCCCTGCTAGAGTTGTCATCATTGCCTGATCTTCTCTTCCTGCTCTTACTAGCACTTGGCATAATACAGCAACAAGAATTCCAATTGCTGCTATTTTAAATAATAATTCTATATCCATAATTAATCACATACCTCTCTAATTCTAAAAACCTGATTGAAAATTTAATATAGCTAAAAATGTAATTATTTTTGAACCTTTTTAAATTAGAACAATCACAATCCCCAATCCAATAGTCATCCCTAATGTCCTGTAAAGTTTCTCATTTTTTATTTTTTCTTTTTCTGCTAGTTTAATCTGTTCATCTAAAAAATTTGTTGTAAGTTCTACTTGGTTTAACTGTCCTTCTATATCAGTTTTTCCAAGCAAATTTCCAAAATTTTTAAGTAATTCTCTATCTTCTTTTGTTATATTTAGTACACTTATATTTATTGCATTTTCCCAAGCTTCTTCTGCCGATTCTATCTTCATTCTCTTTGCTGCTATTTTAAAAACAATAGTTGTATTTGAATTAATAGTATTTGCAATTTCTATAAAAATTTCAGGTATCGTTTCATATGTAAATTTAAGTTTATTTTTAAAAATATTTAAAGCTCCTTTGAATTCCTTTAATTCATCTACTCTATATATATATTTTTTAGATTTTAATAATCCTATCAAAGATGTAGTTATAAATATAAAAGAATAAATTATTATCTTAACCATTACCATAAAATCACTCCATACTGCAATATTCCTTTTTTTTTCTATTTAATTCATATATCTTTAATATTTCTCCTTTTTTTATTTTTGAATTAAGAAATACTATTCTTTCAAAAATATGACTAACTATCAATTCTGATAGAATTGGATTTGCTAGTACTTCTTCCAAATTTCCTCCATGTGCAGTAAAAATGCCTTTGACACCTGAGCAAACTGCATAATTAATTGCTTTAACATCTTCTGCTATACCAATTTCATCAGCAACAACCACTTTTGGTGCCATTGACCTAATTAGCATGTTTATTCCCATACTTTTTGATATATTTGTTATTACATCTGTCCTAATTCCAATATTATTTTGGCTAATTCCTTTATAACTTGCTGCAATTTCTCCTCTTTCATCTACTAATCCTACAGTTATTCCATCAAAATTAATTGATGTAATTCCATTACTAATATTTCTTACTAAATCTCTTAAAATTGTTGTCTTACCAGCACCTGGTGGAGAAATTATTAAAGTGTTATATACTGTGTTTTCATTTGTATTTAAAATATATCTTAGCAATTTATTGCTACAACCTGTAATCTCTCTTGCAATTCTAAAATTTATACTTGATATATAGTTTATATTAATAACGTCACCATTTTCTATTACAGCATTTCCTGTAATTCCTACTCTATGGCCACCTTTTACTGTTATAAATCCTTGGCAAATTTGGTTTTGATATGAATAAATAGAATTTTCGCAAATTCTTTGCACAATTTCTATCATCTCTTTATATGTAATAATGCAATCTATTATTTTTTCATAAAATGTATATTTTAATATAATAGGTTTATTGGTCCTTATGCGTATCTCTTCTAAATTGGTAAAGTTTTCTACTTGTCCATAAATCTTCTTTTGTATATTTATTGGGAAATAATTTAAGATGCTTTCCTCCATATCTACCTCTTAACAATATATATGCTTTTATCTTAAGTTTTAGAACTAAAATTTTAGATTAAAACAATTATTATAGAATAATGGTATTTTATTTACATCTGCTCCATCTTGCAGATGTAAAATATTTTTTTAAAACACATGTTTTTTGTGATTTTTTCTTGACAAATAAGTTTAAAAATGCTAATATATATTTTGTCTAATAAATGCGGATGTGGCGAAATTGGCAGACGCGCTGGTCTTAGGAACCAGTTCTTCGGAGTGGAGGTTCAAGTCCTCTCATCCGCACCAGAAAAAAAGACTAACATTTGTTAGTCTTTTTTTTATTGTATAGGAAAAATCGACTTTCTTCTTGAAATATCAAAAATTTTCCGTAATCTGCCCGAGCGAATGCGAGTGGCAGATATTTCGTACTTTCTTCGCAGGAAGTCTAAGCTAAATGCTTTATTTCTTATTCTTTAATATTATTATCTCCCATATTCTT
>SFKP01000068.1 GCA_004553715.1 Clostridiales bacterium | reverse complement strand
TGAAAAGTCCCATTTTCGTTGAGAAATAGGGACTTTTATAAATTTTGAAGTAATCCATTTAAGTACATTAAAAACCGTTAAAAATCATTAAAATTTGTTTCATAAAGGGAAAATAAAGGGAAAGAAATAATATTAAAGTGAAGTGAAATATACTAAGTAATCTCAAGGCATTTGGGATTATTTTTTTTGGAGGTTTTATATGTATAAAGGGAAAATTGATAAATTAATTAATGAAATAAACAAAATTGCAAGATTAAAAAGAATATCATATAAATTAGAAAATATATATGAAGAATATGATGAATTTATTGAGGATTATTACTTTATGGAATGGCTTAGAATGTCGCAAGATGGAATAACACAAATAGAAGAATTAAATAATATGTTAGAGCTATTTGAACAAATACTAGAAGAAATAGAAATTGCAATCTATAATGCTGAAGATAAAGTTGATATTATATGCAATTCGATATTAGCATATAATAAGAAAGAATTAGGAGAATATATAAATGACTTTGAGCTATATAATGACAATTATATAAAAGATACAATAATGAATTTTATTGAAAATAATATGTATGAGATAGATGAAGATTACCTATTTCTTGAACTAGAAAAATTACTAGAAGGAGGAATAGGGCAGTATGAATAAAACTGATTACAAAAAGATAGAGTATTATTTATATAACTATAGTAATATAGATAAACTAATTGATGAGATAAAAGATGGCTTGATAAATAGTGTTAATGTAAGTGGGAGTGCATGGAGAAAAGGAATAACAGTATGCAATAATACTTTAGAAAATCAAGTTATTAAGATAATAGAAAATAAAAAAATACTAGAATTTAAGAGATGGCAAGTACTTATAAAAAAGGTACTTGCTTTTTTGTTGCAAAAATATCCAAAATATTATGATTTTATAAATCTAAAATATTTTCAAAAGCAATCTAAAGATGAGATTGAGGAAACTCTTAAATTCGATTTTAAGAAACAAAAAATAATAAAGGACAAGTTAATTGAGTTCGTATATAAAAATGCGAAAATGAGAAATTTAGTTTAAATATGGAGGTAATAAAAATGTTTTGGATAGGATTAATTATAGGACTAATAGTAGGAGCAAATATAAGCTTGATATTATATGCTTGTATAATTGCAGGAAAGGAAAGTGATAGCCATTGTGAAAGATGAAGAAATACAAAGAATAGGATATTATGCAGTAATACCTGCTACGGTTCTATTTAATGAACGATTAAAACCTAATGAAAAATTGCTTTATGCTCTTATAACAGCACTATCAAATAAAGAAGGCTATTGTTATGCTTCTAATAAATATTTAGGAGAAAAGTTAGGAGTAGATCCTGTAACAGTTTCAAGATGGATAACTGATTTAAGAAGGAACAATTATGTTTTTGTAGATATAATGAGAAACGAGAAAAAAGAGATAATTTGTAGGAGAATATTTCCAAATGATGTACCCTATAGACTAAATAATCAATACCCCTATATACTAAAAAATCAAGAGGGTATTGATGAAAAAGTCAAAGATAATAATATAATAGATAATAATATAAATACACACACAGTCAGAAAAGAAAAATTTAATGAAAATGTATTTCTTTATGATTATGAATATAAAAAATTACTAGAAGAATACGGAGAAAATAAAACTAAAAAATGTATAGAAGAATTATCTTTATATAAGAAATCAAAGGGAGTAGAGTATGAAAGCGATTATGCAACAATAAAAAGATGGGTAATTATAAGAGTGGAAGAATTGGAGGCAAGAAAAGATAAAAAAGCTACTAAAAAGAAAATCTTTAATAATTATGAACAAAGAGAATATCCTAAAGAATTTTTAGATAGTTTATATGAAAATAATAATTTTACTTCAGCAAATACTGAAGAAGATGAAATGGATTTAGATATGTAACACAACTAAAGAGTTGTGATTTTTTTATTTTAGGAGGTACAAAGTGGTTACTAAAAAGGTAAAAAAGATTATTAGAAAAAAATTATAGATTAATAAATGAGTTAGAACTTGAGAAAGATACAGTAAGTGGTGGAGATATAAATTCTTCAATAAGAAGTAAAAATAAAATTAGTAGAGCAACTGAGGGACAAGTAATAAAAAATATTAGTATAGATAGCAAAATAAATGAATGTAAAAAGTGGAAGGAATTAATTGATACTGTACTTCAGGATTTTATAAAATGTGATAAAACAAAACTGAAAATAGTTGAATATAAGTTTTTTGGTAATATTCCTGAAGATATTATTGCAGATGAATTATATGTTTCTAAAAGCACAGTAAGGAGTTACTTGAAAGATATTTATTTTGAGATTGGAATATTGGCAACTTTAAATAATTTGATATCAAAAAATATATGTAATATTTAAAAAATATGGTATAATGTTAGCGATAACTAGTAATTTATGGAGAAGATCAAATGAAGAAATTATTAAAGTATGGAATAATAGTTATTATTATAATAGCAATAATTGTTTTTAATATCCACAAATAAACAAATTATTAAAGAAAATGACTATACAGAATTATCTGATGTAGATTGTATAATCATTTTAGGTGCTGGAATATGGGGAGATAAACCTAGTCCTATGTTAGAAGATAGATTATTAGAAGGTATAAAATTATATCAAAATAGTGTGTCAGACAAGATAATAATGAGTGGTGATCACGGAAGAAAAGAATATGATGAAGTAAATATAATGAAAAATTATGCGATTGAAAAAGGCATACCATCAGAAAATATTTTTATGGATCACGCAGGATTTTCTACTTATGAAAGTATATACAGAGCAAAAGATATTTTTGAAGCAAAGAAAGTAGTAATAGTAACTCAAGAATACCATTTATATAGGGCATTATATATTGCAAATCAGTTAGGGTTGGAAGCCTATGGAGTAGGAGCAGATCCAAGACAATATGTAGGAGCAACATATAGGGAATTAAGAGAAATATTAGCGAGAGATAAAGATTTTATAAAATGCATATTTAAGCCAGAGCCTACTTATTTAGGAGATACAATTCCTGTAAGTGGAAATGGAGATATTACAAATGACGGTAAACAAGATATTTAAGAAATATTGGAGTTAGTATGA
>SFKP01000067.1 GCA_004553715.1 Clostridiales bacterium | reverse complement strand
AGATAAGTGGAAGACTTGATAAACTGCGTTGTGCAAGAGCATTATATCTTAATTTTTTGTCTTTTATCCTTGGCTCTATTTCTGGGAGAATACCAAAGTTTGCATTCATTGGTTGAAAATTTTTATTAGGAGTTGAAATATAGTTAGCTAATGCACCAATAACAGTTTCTTTCGGAAAAACAATTCTCTCACTTCTCTCCTCTAACTTCTCTCCTCTAATATCTAAACAGGCATTTATTCCTGCAACTAATCCTGATGCAATAGATTCTACATACCCTTCTACTCCTGATATTTGTCCTGCAAAATATATATTTCTATTTTGCTTTAGATTATATGTTTCATCCAATAATTCTGGTGAATTAATATATGTGTTTCTATGCATTACACCATACTTTATAAATTCTGCATTTGCAAGTCCTGGTATTAATGAAAATACCCTTTTTTGTTCATCAAATTTTAAGTTGGTTTGGAATCCTACCATATTATATAAATTACCTTCAAAATTATCTTGTCTTAATTGAACTATTGCATATGGCCTTGTATTCGTTCTTGGATCTGTAAAGCCTACCGGTTTTAACATTCCATATCTTATTGTATCCTTCCCCCTTTTTGCCATTACCTCTACTGGCATACATCCTTCAAAAATTTCTTTTTTTTCAAATTTATGTAATTGCACAGTTTCAGCATTGACCAATTCATTATAAAATACTTCATATTCTTCTTTATTCATTGGCAAGTTAATATAACTAGAATCTCCTTCTTTGCCATATCTATCACCATAAAAAGCAATATTCATATCAATACTTTCTTTAGTAATGATTGGAGCTGCTGCATCATAAAAAAATAGTCTATCTTTATTTGTTATACTAGAAATATAATCTGCCATTTTATCAGATGTAAGTGGTCCTGTTGCAATTATATAAATATTTCCATCTTTAAAATCTTCCTTAGTGAATTCTTTTCTTATAATTTCTATGTTTTTGTTTCCTTCTAATTTCGATGTAACTAATTTAGAAAATGCTTCTCTATCTACTGCTAAGGCTTGTCCTGCTGGTACAGATGTTTCATCTGCACATTTAATCAAAAAAGAATCTAATCTTCTTAATTCTTCTTTTAAAAGTCCACAAGCATTAGTAATTGCATTTGATTTAAAAGAATTACTACATACAATTTCAGCTAAATTTTGATTTGAATGTGCTGGTGAAAACTTTTCAGGTTTCATTTCATATAATTTTACTTTAATTCCTCTTTTAGCAATTTGATAGCTGGCTTCTGTGCCAGCTAATCCACCACCAATTACGGTTATATAATTATTTATATTTTTCATATATACACCTCACTATCATATCTAGTTGTTAGCTTGTTTTTTTAATTTTCTTTTTTGAATGATAAGTAAAATGACTAATATATATATTAATGCTATAAATATAGTAAACATTTGAAAATAATATATGTTTATCTTAAATATCATAACAAAAAGTATATATAACATAAATACTGCAATTGAACTTGTAAAAGAACATATACTCATTTTTAGTATTTCTTTAAACATAAATGGAAGGCTAAAAATTTTAGAAACAATTATAGCGGAAACTGCTATAACTAATATTTCTAAAGAAAAGATTAAAAAATAACACAAAAATTGTATTATAAAATTTGTACATATTGATACTATTTTCTGTTCAAATGCTATGGCTGAATAATAATTACTATAACAAATTATTGGCATCATAGTTATAAGAATTGATATTATTGCTGTCAATAACATAAGATATCGAAATACATGACGCATTGATTGCTGACTTAATTTTATATATTTATCTGGTCCCGAAAAAGAATATTTTACCATTTTTATAAATCCTAATTTATTACTTTTTTTCTCATCTTTTTTCATATATACACATCCTTTTCATAAAAATATTATAACATATACCATTTAAATACGCAAACAAAAAGAAAGTAAAATTAATTACTTTCTTGTTTATTTGTTAATAATTTTTAAATACGCTCCATCTTGAGGGATGTAAACATTATTTTGTTTCATCTGCTGTTTCTTCTGCTACTGGAGCTTCTTCTACCGCTGAAACTTCTTCTGCTACTGGTTCTTCTCCCATTTCTTCTTTAATAACTATTTCGTTATTTTCGATTCTTGCGCCAACTCTTTCTTTGGTCTTAGCAGATTTTCCTAATCTATCTCTTAAATAGAATAGTTTTGCTCTTCTTGCTTTACCAACTC
>SFKP01000026.1 GCA_004553715.1 Clostridiales bacterium | reverse complement strand
AACAAATTTTAATGATTTTTAACGGTTTTTAATGTACTTAAATGGATTACTTCAAAATTTATAAAAGTCCCTATTTCTCAACGAAAATGGGACTTTTCAGTGGTTGCGGGGGATAGACTCGAACTATCGACCTTCGGGTTATGAGACGTAGTTGAAAGGTTTATGTAATTTAGTGAAATCAAGGGTTTTGGCTGATTTATCAATAAAAATTGGGGAAATGGTTTTTCGAACATTTGTGTATTTTTTTGAACTTTTTTGAGAAGTTTTTCCCCAACTTTTCCCCAAGTGGTTTGATACACATGTTCGTAATATTTTTAAATTAAAATGGGAAACCTGAAAATTTATTTTGGAGGTTTTGATTATGAAAGAAATAACATATCACAAAGAAGGAGATTATTTAATTCCTAATTTAGCAATAAAAGGATCTGCATCTGATTACCATATTGGATTATATGGACGTTTAAAACTAGAGTATATGAAGAAACATAGCCTAGGTTTATATAGCGATTTAATATTAAGTGGTACATTACCAGAGTACCTAATTGAGATAGATAAAACTGCAAATGAGAGAGAAAAAAATATAATTAATGAACTTGCTAAGGTAGAAAAAGTTGATGAAAACTTGAAACAAAATAATCAATTAGAGTGGGTTAGATGTATGAATAATATAAAAAATAGAGCTGAAGAAATTGTACTTAATGAATTAATTTATTGTTAAATAAAAATCAGAAAAGGGTTAATTCTTGTCCTAGCAAGCACTGAATTTGTTCACACGAGATTTTCGTATTTTCAAATTCTGTGTAATGGGACAAGTTCCAATCCCTTTTATAAAATATTAAATGTTAGGAGAATTATTATGATTAATTTTAGAGAAGTAAATGAAGATGATATATTAAAAGAATGGTTAGAATTTAGAGAAGAAACTGCTTTTTGTGAGATGTCTCCTCAAGATAAAAAATATTGTATCTGTTTTGAAGAAATTGCAGAGAAAATACTTAAAAATGTACCTAACAACAATAAAAAATATGTCCAAAAGCAACTAGATCAGCTTGATAAAAATTTTATAGATTATTTGTATTACTGGAATGAAAAATATTACAGAAATGGATTTGTAGATGGAAGTCAGCTGGTTATGGGGTGTTTTGAGGAATAGTTAAAGGCGAGATTAGTTCTCGCCTTATTCATTGTTTACATTTGTACATCTTGATTTTTCCATATAAAATATGTTATAATAGTTTTACAATTTAAATATTCAAAGAACAAAATTCTCTTTTGTTAGGCTATAAGCCTCAAACTACAATTTATCAAATGTAGATAATATTAAAAAAGGAGGAGGTTCTTATGAATAATAAGATTTGTGAATATTTAAATTGTAGTAAATCTAAGAGTTTTAATGAAACTCTTTTCTATTATATAGATAGGAGTGGTCATAAAGATTCTGAAATTTACAAGCGTGTAGATATTGATCGTAAGTTGTTTTCTAAAATTAGATGTAATGAGGATTATATTCCTAGAAAGAATGTAATTATCAAATTATGTTTTTCTTTAAGATTAAACAAATCTGAATTTAATACTTTATTAAACTCAGCTGGTTATTCTTTAAGTACAAACAAATTTGACCTAATTATATGCTATTGTTTAGATAATAACATTTATGATTTAAATATCATAAACGATTATCTATTTACATACTGCAACGCTATTCTATAGCGTTATTTTTTTGTCGCTTTTTATGCGACCTTTTTTATTTCTATTTGTTTTATAATTTAATTAAATTTAAGGAGGAAATAGAAATGAAAATAAATTTATCAAGTTTAATGTGTTTAATTGATGAAAACGAAAGACAATATTCATCTTTGTTTTATGCATTAAAAAAACATGTTTTAAATACTTCTATTCAAGAATTGAATGGTACTACTAATATAGTTGAAGACAATAAAAAAGATTTTGATGAAGAATTATCTGAAGTTAATAGATTAGCTAATGAGATTTCTAAACTAAAAAGCATACTTTATGAAAAGAACAATTCATTTAAGCTTTCTGATGGTAGAACAATTCAATCTGCAATAGTTGAAAATAGTAACTTAAGAAAATTAAAAGATAATTTGCAGACATTGCTAAATTATCGCAATTTGAAGCAAAGGGTTACTGAAGTAAATAACTCATATTTTCAAATTCAAGAAATCAATTACAATCAAGAAGAAATCAAATCTCAAATTCAGCAATTAGATGAAAAAATTCGAAATACTGATTTTGAAATTTCAAAACTAAATAGTATTGAATTTGATATCGATTTGTAATCCACTGGGTCTTGTTAAGCAATTTTACAAGTTAAATTAAATATAAAGTTTTAAGCCCATACCTTTTTAAGATAACTATAATTTTATTAAATAAATACACTTACAGTTTTTAATTTATTTGATTTTATTATGTTATTTTAATTTATTATGGATAAGTAATCTATCTAATTTTTTATAAATTACAAATAATTTTACAATTCTTTATGTGTAGCAGATAGGAAAAATGTTTAATAGTTACTTAAAAAGGTCTAAAGTGAAGGAAAATTAACAAGGTAAATATCCACAGATTCCCATATTTACCTATACAACAGCAATGGAATGTGTTTGCTGTTGAGACGATGATACTAAAGTCAGTTAATTTTCTTAGTATTATCCTGTATCTGAAATAATAGGATAATATAACTCTTTAGTATATTTTATAAAATAAAAAGTGTGAATATTGACTATTTATCTAATAGTTAACTTTCACACTTTTTTATTATAAACTAACTCGTATTGCCCTTAAAAACAACTTATCTATTCCCCCTGAATTAAGAACTTTATTAAATGTATTAGATATTTCTGTTATTATCTCTTCATCTGTAATTTCTTCGTTTTGCTTATTTATTTCAACAAATTCTAACAACCATCTTCCATGACCTTTTTTATTGAAATAATCATTTAAGTAATATAACGCTTCCTCTAGTTTCTTAGTTTGTCTATTTAAGCATTGATTATATGCCTCAATATCTTTAATCTTGAATGCATAAATAATTGGAAGAATTATACTATAAATACAGTGATTTTCCTTTTTATTAAAGAAAAAATTTCTTTTATCAGTGTTTTCTATATATTCTACTGCTGTATCATATAATACTCTATATCTATTACAATCTCTTAATGAAAATTGATATTTTTCTATCATCGCATAAAATACCTCATGAGGCAAATAAGTTTCCGTTCTATATTCTAAATATTTTTTTGCATAATCAATACTTCTATTATTATCTATTGTCATTATATAATCATAAAATCTATTCAAATAAATATAAGCATTAAAATTTTGTCCATATTGTTTTTTTATAGTATTTTGTAGTTCTTTATTATTTGATGCTATAATTACTGTTACATTAGATAAATTATAAAAATGTTTAATAGTCTCTAATAATTTAGTAGCATAGTATGGATTACATCTATCCAATTCATCCACAATTAATATCATTCTTTTGCCAGATAGAATTTTATTTACCAATTTTTCAAATAATGATTTTCTTTCTTCATATGTATTAATCTCATCTGATAAGTCATTAAATGTTTTTATTCTATCTATTTTTTCAGCACTCAAATCTATATTAAAAAATTTACTTGATACAATTTTTGTTAAAATATTTAATACTTCTTTAACAGTTTCTTCTTTATCAAATTTACTTGTAACTTCATTTTTATATTTTGGATAGCAGTTTAATATATTATAAATAATTGATTCCAAAACGTCACTGTGATCATCATTTTCCCATGCATTATAATAGAATACCATATTATTGTCACATATATTAATTAAAACATCTTTTTCTGCTTCAACAACTTTAAATTGTTCTTGATTATTATTCTCTTTATAATGCATTATTAAATACATTAATTGCTTAAGTAAAAATGTTTTTCCAACTCCCCAATAACCATCTATACAAATAACTTCGTTATCATCTATATTTGAAATTAATCTTATAAGACTACTTAAATATTCTTTATTTTCTAATTTATCATCTATTAATGAATTATGAATATTGATATCATTTGCTTCTAATTCGTATTTTTTCATATATTTCCCTCTTTCTTATTTTAGAACATTATATATCATTAAATATACAAAATTTGTCGAAACGTGTAACTTTATATCAAAAAAAAGCAAAATTAATTATTTTATTACTTTTATATTTCATTCTTTGATTTAATAACTTTCATATTTTCATCTAATACTTTTATCAATTTCCAAGAATATGTATTATCAGCTGGAAGATAGCCTTTAAAAGTATTCCCATTTGAATATTTTATATATCCATAAGGTTTACAATGTTCACCATCAGGTTTGATTTCTATTGAATTAACAATACACCAATTTCCAGTATTCCAACTATCTCTTATAATCATTATCTTTTTAAAATTGTTTTTTCTAGCCAAAGCTAAAATAGTATCATATTCAGTTTTATTACTCATAACAATCACCTCTTTGTATTCCAAATTATGTCTAAACTATTTGTTATCCTGATTTTTTGAAAATCATTAATTTGATCTTGTAGTTTCTTTAAATTAATTCTTTCATCTTCACTTATTTTTTCTTTAACAATGCAATTATAATCTTTATCAAGTAACTTCCATCTAATTGCTGCTTTTAGTAATTGATTGAGAACATTCATTATCTCATTAATCGTTATATTTGATGGTTTAAAGGTGTAGTTCCATTTTCTTTCATTATTGAGATAATTTTCAAAATCATTAATTCTATCCTTTCTAAAATCTCTTAATTTTATATTTCCTAAATATTCATTTATTATTTTTAATCTATCTTGATAATTACCATAACTATTATAAGAAATTTTATTATACTTATTTTCAAGAAAAAGCAAACTTAACTCGGATATTGTCATATTTGAATCAATAATTATTTCTTTTCTTTTATTGGAAACCATACTTCACACCTCGTTAATTGATAATTATCTTCCAAATATTCATCATTATAGCATTCAAATGCAATTTCATAATTATCATCAATTTCATATTCTTTATGTTTTTTTATCCATTCATTATAAAAATACGATTTTATAGCACTTATAGTAATATCTTTATTAATACTCTCCTCATTAAATTTAACCCATTTTTGCTTTGGTACTTTAATAATCCTAAAATCTTTAGGATAGTATCCAAATGGACTATAATAATTTCCGTAAAATATATCTGGAGCTGTTCTTTTCTCATCTAAATAATAATATAATTCAAACATCTTCCCATTTCCATTAATAATAGCCATATCTTCAAAATCATTTTCTATTGTAAGAATATTTTCTGAAAGCAAATCTATATCAGAAATTCCTATAAATTTCATTTCTTCTTCATCTGCAATAGTATAATCTTTAACTTCACCTATATATTGTGAATAATCCTCAATATACATTGAATTTAAATATTTATTACTTATATTTTCGATTTTTTCTCTACGTCTCAATTGTATTGGAGTAATTCCAAAGACATCTTTAAAAGCTTTTGTAAATCCATCCGCACTATATAAATATTTTTCTGCAATATCTGCAATATTTTTATTTGATGTTATTAAATCTCCAAATGCAAATGACATTTTTCTTCTTTTTACATATTCTTGAATATTCATATTAGCATATTTTTGAAAAATCTTCGAACAATAATGTTGCTCATATCCACAAACATCAGCAATATTTTTGTTAGTTATTTCTTCACTATTTTTTATTTTTTCTTCAATGTATTCTATTGCTTTATTAAATACTCTTATTAAATTATTCATATTATTCTCCTTTCAAACTTAATCAAATATTTGATTAAACATATAATAACAAAATTTAAATTATAAATCTCGAAGATAATAAGCTTTATTTTTAATCTTTTGTATTTTGCTATTCAAATGAATTTATTTATATTTAAGTCTTTTTACAAATTTATAGAAAAATAATCCGACTTAAATGAATATTTTTAAGTCGGATTATATAATGTTTTTCTAATTATGTCAATTTTAAACATTATTATAATAATTATTTTAGAAAAGTATAGAATTTCCATATGCATTTTTATTTTTTCCTTCTTAATAGTATTTATAAAATAAAAGAAGAGTGAAATTCTTGAATTCTTAATATTTTTTTCAAAAATCCCAATCTTCTTTTATTTTATGTATTTGCTTTCTTTTTCTTCTTTTTAACTTCAACACCAAGTTCTTCAAATTTTTCTGCTATAGAAGGACTTCCTGCTGTTAATTTTTTAATAGATAAGTCTTCAGCTTTATCATTTGCTAATCTTAGTTGATTTTTACTACCTAATAAGTTATCTTTAATTTTTTGTAAGTGTTGTATAGATTTGTCAATTTCTTCTATTGCTGTATCAAATTTATCACTTGCCAACTTAAAATTCCTGCTAAAAGCATCTTTAAAATTATTCATATTTTCTTCAAAATGAGAAATATCTATATTTTGATTTTGTATTTGAATCAATTCTCTTTTAGCCTCTATAGATTTTAACCCTGCATTTCGTAATATGTTTATTATTGTAATAAATGATTGAGGTCTTATTACATACATCTTTTCATATTTATATGATACATCAACTATACCAGCGTTATAATAATCATTATCTTTTTCAAGCATAGAAACCAAAACAGCATATTCGCAATTTTTTTCTCTTCTATCTTTATCAAGTTCTTTAAAGAAATCTTCATTCTTATGTTTTGTTGCTGTTTCATCTGCTTCATTTTTCATTTCAAACATAATTGAAATAAATTCTATTTCATCATCAGTTTTATCTCTAAAAATAAAATCGCCTTTTGAACCAGATTTTGCGTCATTATCCTTTTCAAAGTATGCATTTTTTAGTACTGGTCTAAGAAATTCATTATACTGTGTTTTGCAATGTTGTTCTAAAGACTCACCTATCATTTTGGTAGAAAGCTTTAATTTCATATCTTTGTATAATTCTATTTCTTGATTTTTTGTTTGAATTTCTTTTTCATGTGATTCTTTTAAATTTTGTTCTTTTAACTGATACTCTTTTTCATTTAGTTCAATTTGATTTTTTAAATTTGATATTTCACTTTCTTTTTCTTGTATAGCATCCTTTAAAGCTAATTTATTTTCAGTTTCATTTTGTTTAATTTGATTTTTTAATTTTTCTATTTCCATATCCTTATCAGATATTTGTTGTTTAAATTCATTTGAAACTTCTAATTCTTTTTTATCTATATCATTTTTTAACTTTTCTATTTCCTTATCCTTATTAGATAATTCAATTGTATTTTTAAGATTTAGTTTATTCTCTAGTTTTTCTAATTCACTATTTTTTTCTTTCGTAAATTCTTTTTCTCTTCTTTGAAGTTCTTCTTCAAATTCATGATTTCTAATTTGTTTTACAATAGATTCATAATCTTTTTCATCAATTTGAAACACTTTACCACAACTTGGGCATTTAATTTCATTCATAAAATTCTCTCCTTTCCAATTTATATTTCATTATATAGTCTTGTTTCTAACAATCCGTTTAAAAATGATTGTTTAGTTATTTTTAATTCATTTGCATCTCTCAATTCAATTATCTTTGGATAGTCTTCTGGGTGCTCTCTTACCATTGATAAAAAGCTAGCAGATTCATCTAAACCTTTTACCTTATGAGGCGTTGGTCCTATTAACACATCTGAATAAGACATATTATATCTGAATTTTTCAAAATTATAGTTTGTTAATTTTTCATAGTCTAATTCAAACTCAATTTTCTTAGGAGCAATTCCATTCTTTTTTGCAATATATTCCAAATCACTCTTATTTACCCTAGACTCACCTATTACTATAATTTTTGAATTACTATAATTGTAGTGAAAATGTCCTACTGTTTCTTCTTCTAATTCATATTTTTTTAATAGTTCATCAATATTTCCATTATAATAGGCACTACTAACTTCTTTTGTTAATTTTTGATAAATGATATCCAAAATTTGTACTAAATCCATATTATCCATTATTATCATTCTCCTCTATTTCATTAGTAAAAAGATTGTCAATTTGGTATTTTAGTTTTTTTACATGCTCTTGTGCTATATTTAACTCCATCAACTTTCTTTTATATCTTTCAACAAAAATATCTTGTGTTTCTTTATCAACTATAGATACTTTCATTTGTTCAATTCTACTTGGATTAATTGACATTATTATTGCACCAGTTTGAATTTGCTCTAAAGATAGTTGTCCATTTTCAGAATTTAGATATGCTTGTAAGTAATATGGATTAAGTTTTTCAGTATTTAATCGCAATACTAAAAGATTTCCATTTGGAATAATATTTCTATTTTTTATTTCAGCAACAGCAACTTTTATTTTTGTTCCTCTAGCAGAAATTACTACATCACCATCTTTTAACAAATATCTATCATATTTACTTTTATTATCATTTATCCTTAATAAACTATTGCTGATTCTGCCATCTTCTATATCGCTTATGGTTAATAATTCATAATTACCATTTTTATCTGTAATTTCATTTTGCTCTTTTGCTGTAAGTTGATATCCCCTATATTTATCTACTATAAATTCTTTAAGTAAATGAGGATTTATATAATTTGGTTGTTGTTTTTTTACATATGCGTTTACAGTTAATATAACATCATCTGTTTTACATATTTCACCACATTTTTCAATTTTTACTTTATCTTCGTCTGAGTTTTTGCCATTGATTAAATCTATTATTGCTTTTACATCTAGTTGTCTTTTTCCTATCTTATTTTCTATATATTCTTGTGAAGCATCAATAAATTTAATTTCATTATTTTCATTATGTCTTGCCAAAATAATTAAATTTGCTGAAATATTGCTATTTGGAATTACTCCACTTGGTAATTTTATAATTTCTTTTACTACACCACTTACAAGAAGATCTCTTCTATAATCAGCATCCATTGACTTAAACAAAAGTCCATCTGGTACTATTATTGCTGCTCTACCTTTATTTTTTAAAATAGTAACCATTTTATTAATAAATAACCAATCTGCAGTTAATCCTGGTTTTCTCCATGTATAAAATAAGTCCTTTTCCATTTGATTTAATATAAATTCATTTACCCTTAATCCTAAAGGAAATTCACAAAAAATCTCATCATATTTTTTATTAAATCGATGTGTTAAAGCATCTCCATTTATGATTTCAAAATTAATATCTTTTAATATAGCTAATCTAATTTTTGAAATTAATACATTATCTCTATTTATTTCTACTCCCTCTAGTTTTAAATTTTGATTAGCTAAGCTTACTAAAAAGTCACCTCTACCTGAGCATAAATCTAAAACATCATCTTGCTCCTTAATATTTAGGCAATAAGTTATTAAATCTATAATTTCTTTAGATGTTGCATCATTATCTTTCATTGGGTAATTAATTACATCTAATGTATTTTCAGAAATAATTTTTTTAATATCTTCTTCTGTTAAATTAATAATTTGAGAAGAAAAATCAGTATCTATTTCTTCATTAAAATTATTCATTTCAAATAAAGATCTTATTTCTTCTAAAACTTCTAATTCTCTTGTATAGATATTAGATTTTTCATAGCTATATATCAATTTATCTAATACTTTATTAATGCCCTTTCTCTCAAAAAATTTAGCTGACAAATCAAAAGCAGGACATTCGAATAATTTCAATAAATCAATATTATTTTTTTTAGCTAAATAGATAAGATATATAATTGAATAAAACATTTTTTTTGTATCATCTTTTCCTATGTATCCTCTCATACTATCCATAAACTCATTGTAGATTTTTGAATAATTTATTTTCTCTAATTCATCTTTTTTCATACACATTTTCCTTTCTTGGTTTCTTAAAACCAATTATATTATAGCATCATTTTTTTACTTTGTCAACTGGTTTTTGAAAATCAATCATCTTTCAGTTTTTATCTACTGTTTTATCATTATAATAAAACATATTATAGAATATTTTCTAAATATTGTCCTTCTAAATATATAATAAAAGCGAGAATAAATCTCGCTTTTATTATATATTTTTTATTATAACTTCTTTTGAAAAATTTTTATTATACATTAATTAATCTTTTCTTATTTTAAATTCTTCTATTACTTTAATATCACTTTTGTCTAGTTTCAATATTCTATATAGTTGTTTATTAATTTCCTCTATAGCTTTTTCATCATTTTCTTCTTTTGGCCATTCAATTGAATCATAAATATCATTAAAGTCTGGTAAATAATATAAAAATTCTTCTGGAGTCATCGCATTAACAACCTTGGCAAATTTAGTAGATAAATACCTTTTACAATTTATTATTTTTGTTAAATCATATGAATCATAAATACATTTCTTTGATCTTCCAAAACATTCATCTTTATCTAATATTTCTAGGTCATCAGAATTTGCAAAGCTTTCATTTGGTCTAGCAGAAGGTAAAATTAATTTATATTCATTTGTAGGCTTTTTATCTAAATCAGCCGTTTTTATATAAAACCATTTACTTTTTCCTCCAGAACCTTTTTTATGATTAGTCAATACCTTTGTATAACCATCTGGTGCTTTTTTTGTTCTATCAACTTTCTTATTTAAAACACTAGATGAATGATCTTCAACAAAGCTTGATTCACATACTTTTTTTACATTACTAAACTTAAATGTATTTGCATATTTTTCTAATTTTTTTGCTAAATTAATGTATTCCTTTATTACTGGTAAAATTTTATCAGTTCTTTCAATCTCTATGTCTTGATAAGTAAATAATTTTTTTTGTTTAGATTTATCATCTCCTGGAATTCTTCTAACAGCATCTCCAAAAACAGATTCTTCGCTCGGAATTCTTTTTTCTCCTTCTCTATTACTTCCATTAAAAATACGTAATGACATTAATGATTCATCTAAAGTATTTTTTTCACCTCTTTGGAATTCTTTAGCAGGATATATTAAACAAGTTGCATCTGATATTTTTAGTGAAATGTCTTGAAATTTTTGATATATATCTACTGTATTCTTATTATTTCCTACTGATGCTTCTCTAACAGTGGATTGATAAGGTGGATTGCCAATTACAGCACCAAATTTCATATTTTCTTCTCCTTTCTCAATTTCCTTATATCTTTTAGGAAAAATTAATTTCATAAATTTACTTGGCTTAATACTATCATTAAATTTTTCAATTAAACCAAATGAATTTATTTTTTCTGACAAACAATCCAAATTCAAATCAAGCAATTCATATATCTTTCTAGTAAATTCGTATGTCATCGTTGAAGTTGGAATTGAATAAATTGCATTTTTTAAAATGTTAGCATCAACTTTATCTTTAAGTGTATTATATATTGTAAATGTAAATTCACCTGTTTTAGAAGCTATATCTAAAATCTTACCTCCATTATTTATTATATCAACAATATAGTTTACATCTAAAGTTTTTATTAACTTATTGCATAATTCAATTGGTGTAACAAATTCAGAATCAGAAAATTTATTAAAACGATGCAGTGCATTTCTTACTCTTTCTTCCTTTTTTAGGCTATGATCTTTTGATAATAAATTTGCTTTTTTTATAGAATTGTCTATATTAAATGAATATGATCTTGCACAATTTTTTATATGTAACTTTATAAATTTTTTATCTAATTTTAAATTTTCAAAAATCCTTTTATTTCTTTCTAATTCATCACTATTCTCTTCAACGCTCTTTAATACATCTTCTAATTTTCCAACTGTTGAGTTAGTTAAAAATGCATAAAATAAAACACAAGCAATACACAATCTATATCTTTGAAGCATATCTTTATATTTATCTTTTTTTGTACCTGAAGTTGATTCTGTATCATCATCTAAATCAACATCAACCTTACTATCTTTTGGTTCCTCAATATCACTAGTTTTATCTCCCTCATGAGCTTTTTCCTTAAGTTTATTAATTAAACTAGCGTCAGATTGAGCCTCAATATATTTTAATAAATATTCATTATTCAATATATTTCTATCTAAATTAATACTGTTTGATTCATCTATAATACTTTTATCTTTATTATAATTTGTTATAACTTCAATCAAATTTTTGGCAGTAACTTGAACTAATTTATCTGCATTATATGTGATAATTGGAAAATAACTTAATTCTTTCACAATTGAATCTTCCAAAGTAACATCTCCATTTGTTACTTTGTCCACAATTCTACTTGATAATCCCTGTATTTCAAAAAATCTTGCTGGATCAAAATCAACTAAAATGGTTTGTGGTTTCATGTCTTTTTTATAAATATTACCATCCAAATCATTATATTCAACCACATATTGATTTTGTATTCTAAATATAGCCTGATCATACTCTTGAGCAGATTTTGTGTTTTTTAACATTATCATAGTATCCCATTCTTTGACTGTAACACCAGTAAGCATTTTATGAACAGTTAACGAAATAGTTTTTTTTCCTTCTTCTTCACATTTAGATATATCGTTTTTTATATTATCAATATTAGAATAACTACTAGGAGCATTTTTACCAGTAATATTTATTATTTTTTCATAATTACATAAATTAATAAATTTTTTTTTGTTTTTAATTAATAATGCTTCCATAGCATCGCATGATGATCGATAAGGTAAAACCATAACAATATGTTTACATACATTATTATCTCTGATTTTTGGAATATTTAAGAAGCCTAAAATTCCACTTTGTTTAGAAGAACCATCAATTGCTTTTAGTAATTTAATAACTTCATCTTCATGAATGAATTTTAATTTATTTTCAACTTTCTTAGTTTTAAATAATTCTGTTAAAGACCATTTTACACCATTTTGTGACTTTGTTTTTAGCTTTTCTATCCATTCTTCTGGAAGATTAAACGCAAATCGCAACATTTGTGGAAAGCCAAAATATGGATTATCAAACTCTTGATATGGTTTACCAGTTTCTTCATTAATTTCACCATTTTCAATATCTAACATATGATCACGGTTCCAATTTTCTTTTTCGTCTAATATATCCTTAAATTGATATGTTGCAATAATATTATTTTCATCAAATTTATTATTATATAAAAGATTATAAGGAGTTCCAGATAAATGTAATTTTTGTTTTGCTTTAATATACTTCTTTGTTTTATTTATTAATTCTTCGTATTCTTTTTCATCTTCTCTTATTGTTCCAGCATCTTCATCATCAGTTAATGGCTGACCATATATTTTTGCCCAAGCACCATAATGTGTTTCATCAACTATCAAAAGATCATATTTTTCTTTATATATATCTTTTAATCTCTCCTTTATATCTATACCATCATAAGCCTTCCCAGATATATTTTGTAAAGTAAGAAAAATTGCATACTTGCTCTTTTCTCTCTCTTTTAGAATTTCTTTTATTGTTTTTCCAGTTTTTAAATCATCATCACAAATAAATGCATAATCTTTAAAACATTTTGGTTTTTCAATAGTTTGTTTCCATTCCCCTTGAACATCTCTTTTGGCACAAACAATCATTACCTTATCACGATTATCTTTTAATGCACATTGCATTGCTGTAAAAGATTTTCCAAATCTCATTACAGCATACATTAATAATTCTTTTTTCGAACGTTTACTTAAAAAATTTTCAACTACATTTTTTTGATTTGGTCTTAATTTCCATTCTTTATCGTTTGACCAATGAAATTCAACTTTTTTAGAATTTTCGTCCAAATCACTTTTTGAATAAAACGTATAAGTTTTTTCTGGATTTGTTGACAATGCATCTTCAATAATCGATTGAATTGCATTATCAACTTCATTTATAGTTACATCTTTAAAAAATTCTTTAGAATATAACTTTAATAAGTCAGGATCTGTAATATCTATTGAATCTTTATGTAAAACTTCTCTTATATATTTATGCACAGAATAATCTCTAAAATACATATCTAATTTCTTTTCATTATCTTTTACAGAAGCTGGATGATCATATTCTTTCGTTATTTTAACAATTTGAGGTGAAAGCCTTTTATTTAATATTTTTTCCCACTGTTTTATTCTTCTTGTTACGCCCTTACTTGTATCTCCTATTTTTAAATAATTAGGTATCGTATTAGTAGAAAATGCATATATGTAGTTATCCAATCTTATTTCTATATTATCTTCAACAATTTTTAAATCATTTATTTCTGGATTTTTTTCCATAAATTACCCCCTAATTATATCAATAAATTTGATCTTTTTATTAGTATTCCAATCCATTACTTTAGCATAAATACCATTATGTTGTTTAATATCATCTTTCAAACATCCCAAACACCCAATATCATCAGTCTTTTTTTCACCAAACAAATTCATTTGTGCAATCTTTTCAGTCTTGCATGAATGTGGCACTACACCTTTTAATCCATCCATTTGCCATATATTCCAAGAAATTATTTTAGAAATTTCTTTTATAAGTTCTTCACTAGGTATTTCATTAAATTTATCTATATAATAGTCTATATATGAAAATAAAACATTTTCTCTTGCCAATATAATATTATCTCCTTGCCACTCATAACCATATATTGATTTTATTGCAATAACAGAATATTTTATCCATTCTTCTTTATTAGTAGCATTTTCATTTATAATTCTAAATTTTCTATCTAAAACACCAATTCTATTCAATAATGGTATTTTTTTTCCAGTAACAGTATCATATCTGCTAACAATATATGGTCCTTCACCACAAGTAATTTCAAGTCTTATTTCTTTTATATAATCAGTCCAATTTTTATTAGAAGGAAAAGCAATTTTTTCTTTATTTACTATCCATGTTTTTCCTTTTTCTTCATTGAATACATTTTGTTTGTCAAACCATTCAAAGTCAATTAAATTGTTTTGTTTATTGCACATCCATGAAGGTGTAAAAACTTCAGCTTTATCTTTTGATCGTTTATTTTTTTCATCTAAAGTTTTCTTAGCTCGTGGAACAATTAGGCTATTATTGCCAATTACTGTTGGATATATTTGATCATTAAAATAATATCCTTTATTTTCATATGAATTTGTAGCCCAAATAATATTTTTCTTAGTTGTATTATCTTTTAATAACAAATCTAGTATTTGAGGAAAATTTTCTAATAAATAATTTTCATTAATATCAACGTTGTCAAAAAAGCTCAAA
This sequence comes from Clostridiales bacterium, assembly GCA_004553715.1. GTDB lineage: Bacteria > Bacillota > Clostridia > TANB77 > CAG-508 > SFKP01. The sequence goes on along the minus strand of SFKP01000026.1, from coordinate 6,706 downwards.
TTATTTTCTCCTTTCAATCTTAATATACGTTCAATATATATTTTTCTTTTTCATCACAAAATACAAAGCAATTATTATTCATTACTTATACTTAACCTATTATATTTTATATCACAAAATAAAATTTTTCTCAACTAAGTCAAAGAAATTTGCTTTACAAATTTTCTGCTTTTTCGACGAGTTTTTATTTCTCAAAAAGGGATTGGGATTTCATCCCATTGAACAGAATTTGAAGCAAGCAAAAATTTCGGTCTCCCAAATTCATTGCTTGTTAGGACAACAATATACTCTTTTTTAGTACTAAAATTATTACTTTTTTCTATCAAATGCACACTATATTTTGAAAAATACTTGGACTTTTCAAATAAAAATCCAAGTACTTTTCATCTTATTTTTTAATTATAAATTATTCAATTTATAATAATTTTCTCTGCAAAATTTCAAACCTTTTTCATCATTTATATCGCTTTTTACTTCATGATTTTCGTCTTCTAATTGAAATATTTTATTTAATTTTCTTAATAAAATTTCTTGTTTAGTATCTCTTATTAAGCATGGAACTTTGTCATATCCTAGTGCCTTTGCTGCTAATAATCTTATTCCAACATCTAGAACATAGTACCCATTTTCTTTTTGAATAACTTCAAATGGTTTCTTAATTCCTTCCTTTTTTATTATATCCATATATCTACAAACCTTTTCTAAATTTCTGCTACATATCGCGTTAGCTTTAACTCCTTTTATATCTTTTACTTCAATTTCTTTATATTCTTTATAAACTTTCATATTATCAATTCCTTTCTTTTTTCTATTTACTTTTTTAATTTTTTGTATTAAAATATAATTACAATCATTTAAGTTAGCATTTAGTTTGGTCGCTTGTGCTAGCTTTTTCTTTTATATTTTTTAGTGTTATTCCATAACACATTTGATACAATTTTGAGATAATTGCATCTACTAATTGTTTATCTTGACTTTGACTAAATCTTTCTATTAATCCCTGCTTATTAAATCTTGTTGTAATGATTATTGGTAATCTATTTTCATTTCTATTTTGAATAATTGTATATAATTTTTCCAATACCCACTGACTTATTTTTTCTGTTCCTAGATCATCAATTATAATCATATCTACATTTGAATATAGCTCTATTAATTCATTTTCTGACTTTGTATTATCTCTAAAAGTTTCCTTTATCATGTCTAGTAAAGTTGTTAGTCTTCCCATTAATACAATCTTGTCATTTTCAATTAATTTGTTAGCAATTGATGCTGCTAAATGTGTTTTCCCAAGTCCTGACTCGCCTGTTATTATCAGTCCCTTAGTTTGTACTTTTGTTATACATTTGCTTGTATAATCATTAGCAACTTTTACTGCTATTTCATTGCCTGAATTAATATTAAAATTTTTAAAGTTCAGATTTTGAAATTTTCTTTCATTATAGTTCTGTTTGTATAGCTTGTTTATAACATTCCTAAAATGTTTTCTTTTCTGAATTTCATATTCTTGCTCATCTCTTCTTTTCCAATACTCTTGTGCTTTATTACAATCACATCTTTCGTATTTAATTGCATCAGGAGAAATATTAGCATATAAATAATCAAGTCCTATTGGAGCTAATTCTTTGCCACAAAATTCACATTTTTTCAATTTATTGTGTATAACTTCGCTACAATTTATATTGTCTAAAACCATTTTCGCTCTCCTCTCTTATATTTTCTTCTTTTTTATTTTCTATATCTTTTGTATTCTCTTCTTCTTCGTTACCTAACGTTTGAGTAACGTTACTTTTTTCATTTTCACTTTTATGCTTTTCACGAAATCTTCTTTGTCGTTCTCGACTTTGCATTTGATACTTTTCATATTTTTCAATACTTTGATACTTGTCCCAATTTTTTATTAGAAATGTTTCCCCTTCTTTTATTAACATTTCTAATTCTAAAAACTTTTTCAAAATTTTTTCAATTTTTTTATTAGATTTTCCCATAATCTTTGAAAAATTTTGAATTGTCATTGGATTATTTTCTCCTATTTCTAATCTTCCTTTATTATTACATTCAACTGCTAATGCAATTAACTGAATCCACACTCTAAAATAAGTGTCTCCTTCAGGAAGTTTTAGAAGTATTTGAATTTTCCTGTTTGAAAATATATTAGTTTCTGTTTTAAACCATGGTAATTCATACATATCCTCCTTTCCTCACTTTCCATCAATTAATATTTAATTGATTCTTTTTCTTTGCTACTTAGATATTCATCTAATGCTTGAACTCTAAATAGAAATTTTCCACCAACTTTAGAGCATGGTATTTGTTTTCTTCTTACTAATTGATTAATTAACCAATAAGAAATTCCTAAATACTCTGCTGCTTCTTTCATTGTTAGTGTAGTTCTTTGAACTTTTTGTAATTCCATAGTTATCACCTCCTATTTTTTGAATTTAGCTATTGACTTTTGCTAACAATTGAATTATAATATCAATAGTTAGTTTTGTAAATCTTATTATTGAAATTTTTTAAAATTTGAAAACAATGATTTTTATTGCTTTAAAAATAATAAATTGTTAGATAGGAGAAATCGATGAAAAAGACAGATTTTGATAAAGAAATTAAAATTATAACTCTCGCAGATGGTAAACTTTTAGGTTTAGAACTAAAATCAATTTTATACACTCCTAATAAATACCGAATTCCTGTTGCATTTGCTGATAGAGCAAACTCTGCTGATGATACAGATAAATATATATCAGAAAATTATAGTAAGGAAGATCAGGAAAAACTAAAACACAATGATGAAATTACTAATGAATTTTTAGCCGAAGTATCTAAATTACTTTCTGATTCAGAAAGTGAAATTCAAAAGCTTGTTAAAAAATATAAGTCTAAATTGCTTGATGTAGATTATAAAGCTCCTGATAATTTAAGATGTATAACTACTGATGATGATATAGAAAATTTATCAGGGTATTTCGTTATCGATTCAAATGCAATTATTGATAGTAATGGAAAATTGTTAGCTAGCTTTTTGAATTTAGATTTTAATAGATTTAATGATTTTTTTGTATTTTTTACAAAATATTTTGGGATGTTCATAGATGAAATGAATAAAGAAGATTTAAGAGGTTTACAAATTGATGAATTAACAGATATAAAATCAATTATTTCACTTGCTAAAAATGTTTATGAAGATTCTAAAAGAAATATCATTCAAATTCAAAACTTACTAAAAAAATTTGTTGATTTTCTATACGGATACGATAATAGTAATGAAATAAACTCTCTTACTTTAAAACAAAAATTTTATGTTTTTTATGAAGAAAATAAGAAGGAATTAAATAATTTTTCACACAAATATTATCATGAGGGACTATTTAATTTTACTTATTCATCTACTGATTTAAACAATTTAAATCATAAAAATACTTCTGAGTTAATCGAGAAACTTAAAAAGTTTGATGCAGATGGTTCAAAAATTTCTAACAGTTATAGCATTATTACTGATAATATATATACAGTATTATATATTTCCTTATATAATTTAGTATTAAATAATTATGCTATGATTAGGCAATGTAAAAATTGTCACAAATATTTTTTAACGAATAAATCTAATACATATTATTGCGATAACATTTATTATCAAAATAAAACTTGTAAAGATATCGGAAATCAGCTATCTCAAAAAAAGAAAGAAAATAAAGAACCTGTTTACGGCAAATATAGAAGTATATATGCAAACAAAGCTACTTTATTAAAGAGAAATCCAGATATATATTCACGAGCAGATTATGAACATTGGAAAAAAGAATCCAGCCAATTTATGAAGGATATTAGAAATGGTTTAAAAACCTATGAAGAATTTGATAAATGGCTAGATAAAAATAAATAAAGGAGAAAATTATAATGCAAAACAAGAAAAAAAATGATAAAAAAGATCTCGAAAAACACTTTTCTGAAAAAGAAAAAAACTCTACCAATTCAAATAATATAGATAATATTAATATTTTAAATAAAAATTTTAATTCTTCTTTTAGTAGTTTAAGCCAAATTAATTATAATACTTTGAATGAAAAGTTAAACTCTGCTTTTTGCTTTGAACGAAAAGTTAAACTCCGCTTTTACTAGCTTAAGCCAGATTAATTATAATGCTTTGAACGAAAAGTTAAACTCCGCTTTTACTAGCTTAAGTCAGATTAATTATAATGCTTTGAACGAAAAGTTAAACTCTACTTTTAATAGCTTAAGCCAAATTAACTATAATGCTTTAAGTGAAAAGTTAAGCTCCTCTTTCAATAGTTTGAATCAGATTAATTATAATGCTTTAAGTGAAAAATTGACATTTGCCTTTAATAAACTTAACAATAATACATTATATTCATGGATTGATAATATATACGATTATTTAGATGTAAATTCATATAATACATTTGCAGAAAATATTCAAAACGTTGCACCTTCTATTGTATTAAGTGATTTCGAAATAAATGATAATGATTTAATAAATGATTCTAAAAACCATCTATCAAATAGTTTTATTGTACAGCTATTTACAGGAACACTATCTTATGATGATATAAAAAATAATAAATTATCCGCACTTATATTAATTATTGCATTTTGGGTTGTTACAACTTTAAGTACCTTTATTTTAGAAGATGGTTATACTTATGCAAAAAATTATTTAAAAAATAATTTCTTAAATACCAAAGAAGTAATAACTGACGAAGATTATAAAAATTATAGAATTGTCATTTCTGATACGCTTAATGTAAGAAGACAGCCCTCAACAAGTTCAGATATTATAGGGAAACTCTATTATCTAAATGTTGTAAAAATTATAGAGTCAAAACCATATTGGTTAAAAGTTGAATATATTGATTTAGAAAATGACGTTCATTTAACTGGATGGATATCTAAAAAATATACTAAAGACTTTTCAAAAGAAACAGAGAAATTATTAAATATTGATAATAATTAGTAAAAATATTATCCTCTCTCACCCATAGGTATGCCTGAAAGGAGGTGAAAAAGGTAATGGCTGGGAGTATTGAAAAAAGAGGAAAGAATAGTTACAGATTAGTTTGCCTTGCCGGATATGACTTGCAAGGACGACCTATTAAGAAAACCAAAACAATACACGGAACTAAAAAGGATGCTGAAATAGAACTTGCTAAATTTGTTGCTGATGTTCAAAACGGTCTTGTAATAGAGGGTAAATCTCTTAAATTCTCTGAATTTACTGAAATATGGAAAAGAGATTATGGCTCAAAAGAACTTGCACCTTCGACTTACAAAAGATATTGTAGAATGTTAGAAACAAGAATTTTACCATACTTTGGACATTTCTATATTAATAAAATTAAACCAACTGACATTATGCAATTCTATGATTTACTTAGTAGAGATACTCAGTTAATTAGAAAGAAAAGCAACAATGGTAAGAAAACTCTAAAACCCTTATCTGGTAAAACTATATTAGAGCATCACAGACTACTTCGTGCAATGCTACACAAAGCTATATATTGGCAATTAATTGTATCTAACCCTGCAGAACGTGTTCAACCACCAAAAGCAAAAAAGCCTAAAAGAAGATATTATGATGATGAGCAATGTAAAGTATTATTAGAAAATTTAACAACACTTGGTGAAGATCAAATCAAATACAAAGTTGCAATCATCCTAACAGTATTTACTGGGGTAAGGCTTGGTGAATTAATGGGATTAGAATGGCAAGATGTTGATTTTAAAACTGGCATTATAAGTATAAATCGTTCAAGTCAATATTTAGCTGATAAAGGTGTATTTACAAAAACACCAAAAACAGAAAGCTCTATCAGAGAAGTAGCAATTCCAGATTTCGTGATTTCTCTGCTTGAGGAATATAAGTTATGGTATGAAGAACAAAAATCTATCTACGGCGAATTATGGACTAATTCAAATAGGTTATTTGTACAAGCTGATGGCAAACCTATGCACCCTTCTACAATTAGCAAATGGTTTGTGAAATATGTTGCACAAATAGGACTACCTGTAATTAACTTTCACGGATTAAGACACACAAATGCTACACTTTTAATATCACAAAACATTGATGTAGCAGTTGTAGCAGCAAGACTAGGACATGCACAAATTACAACAACATTTAACTTTTACGTGCATCCTATTATTTCTCACAATAGACAAGCAGGAAGTGTTTTAGAAAACTTGCTACTACCACAAAAATTAGTCTAAAATCTTTTTTCAGATTTCACTAAAGTCATTAGACTTTTCACGATAAAAAAAGTAAAAGACTACTAAAAAATATTTTAGGTTTCCCATAGTCTTTTACTGAAAATTTATTAGAAATATAAACGTTTTTTGAGGATTTCTTCCCCAACTTTTCCCCAATTCTACATAAAAATGATGTTTTCAAGCATTATTGTTAACTAATTGAGGAACACAAAAAATCGCTACAACCTTTATAGCTGTAACGATATAAGTTTGGTTGCGGGGGATAGACTCGAACTATCGACCTTCGGGTTATGAGTTGTCTCTTTCCTTTGCACTTGAAATTTTATATTCCTTTTAATACCTATACATTGTATAATTGTATATATAAATAGAAAACTTTTTTATTATGTCCATTTTTATTAAATCCTTAATTGGAGTTACAATCGCTTTTGTCCTCATTTTGTTCCGTCTTCAATAATTTTATTGTTGTATTATT
>SFKP01000066.1 GCA_004553715.1 Clostridiales bacterium | reverse complement strand
ACCATATTTATTTAATGTTGTACTAGGATCAGAATGTCCTAATATTTTACTTAAAACTAATATGTCCATTCCTTGTTCAATAGCTCTTGTTGCAAATGTGTGTCGTAAAGTATGAAAAGTTACATTTGGAGTACTCCCTTTGGGCTTAGGTTTGGTTTTTAGCCCTTTTTTTATCTTATCTCGGATAGTTTTAGGTCTTGTTTCTAAAAGCCCACATTCTGCCAATATTTTATTATAATAATTTTTAAAAGTTTTTTGGTCATAAGGTTCTCCAATTTCATTACAGAATAAAAAGTTTTTATCGCTATAAGCCGAACTACTATCTTGTTTTTCTTTATTCTGTATTTTTTTATGTGTTTTAAGTTCTTTTATCATTTCATCGATTAATGGAATAATTCTAAAAGAATTTTCTGTTTTTGGAGTATCTAAAATTATTTCCGTTTTATTACCATTAGAATTATGAGTTGTTACTCGTTTTATTGTATTTTTTACATATATTATTTTCTTATCAAAATCGATGTCATTCCATCTTAAAGCAAGTATTTCTCCTAATCTCATACCTGTAAATAAATCTAAAATTACAACTATTCCTAATCTATGATTTCTAGAAGCGGTAATTAGATTTTTTTGTTCTTCTCTAGATAAGACTCTCATTTCTTTTCTAAATACTTTAGGTACTTTTACAAATTCACAGATATTTTTCTTAATCATTTCATTTAGGTATGCTTGTTTTAAAGAGGCATGAATCATATTATATAAGTTTTTTAAGGTTTTATCAGAAAGACCACCTTCTTTATTATCTAATCTTCCACCTGTTAATTTCGTATTTAAAAAATCTTGTAATATTTTAGGATTTAAATCTTTTAGTTTTAGATTTCTAAAGTATGGTGTAATATGTCCTCTAATATAAGTTTCGTAGCTTGTGTATGTAGATAACTTAATACTAGGTTTAGCATAAGTTTCTAACCAAGTTTTAAGCCAACCTACAAATGTTATATTAGTTTCATTTATGAATGAATCTTCAGCAAGCTCTGCTAAAACTTTTGAAAGTTCAGCAGATACTTCTGCTCGTGTTTTTTTATAGATATATTTAAACTTAGGTTTTCCATCTATAGTTCTTCCAATAATGGCTCGTGCTTCCCAACGACCATCTTTTCTTTTTCGTATAGTTCCTTCGTTTTGACCTCGTTTTCCCATCTTTGTTCACCTCCTTGATTTTAAGTATCAAGAAGTTTTAAAAGTCTAAAGCAGTCTTTATAGCCCTGTTTATACAAATATTCACTTTCAAATGACTCAAGTTCTGCTATTTTACTTACTAACTCATCTGTTTTTTCAAATAGTTCGGGATATTCTGTTGTAATAGAATCTAAAAGTTCGTCTACTTCATCATAAAGCTCATTATATTCATCGTTTTCTTCTAATAAAGAATTTAATGTTTCAGATTTTAAATCGTATAAAAAATCATTTAAATATGTTTCAAAAATTTCCATAAAAAAGTTTCTCCTTCCAATTTTAAAAATTTCATTGTAAGTAGAAACCATATGTGATATACTAAATATGGTTCTACTCTAGGGTAGTACTGGTTAGGAATAGTGAAATATAAGATGTCCGTCTTTAGCACTGTTCCTACTTTTTTATTTTGCCAACAAATTTATTGCTTTTCTTATAGCCTCAACTTTAGTAATATTATTATTTTTACAATATGTTTCTAGGTTATTAAAAGTTGTATCATCTAGGCGAAAAGTAATTCTCCTGTTTTTTGGATTATCTGTTGGTCTACCCATTTTTTTATCAGACATATCCACCTCCTTTTTGTCCGCCAAATGTATTATATAACATAAGGCAGACAAAAGTCCAACCTTTTTATAAAATTTTTAAAAAATTACATTTCTAATTCATCATCCCAGTTAAATGAACTACTATAACGATGTTTATTAAGCCACTCTTTTTGAGCTTGTTTGCTTAAACTTCTAAAACTTCTTATAGTTCTTCTTGGTCTATCTTGATTATATCTTTTGTTTTGTAATAAATAGGAAAGAGCAACTATTTTATCCAAAGCAGTGTTGCAAGTGAACCTAATATTATCCCTATTGGAATTCCTTTCAAAATTATGTGTCTCCATTTTATTAATTGCAGTTCTTGTACTTTCTCTATATACTCTCTCATCTGATCTTGGATTTCGTCCTGTAAAGTCTCCTTCAGTTCTTTCTTTAAATTTCGAACTTCCGTATCTACCGAAGTTTGTCTGTCTATTTTGTAATCTAGCATTTTCATTTTGTCGTGAATGTTCTCTATCCAAGTTATTATTGATGCCCATAAATCTGGACTTATTGTTATAAATTCTGCCTTCATTTGTGTTTGCATT
>SFKP01000065.1 GCA_004553715.1 Clostridiales bacterium | reverse complement strand
TTCATTATTATTTAAAATTTCATTAAGATAATTTAAATATTCTTTATTACTTTTTGATATAAATTCATCAGTAAATTTTATATTTTTAATTTCAATATTGTAATTTTTATCTCTTGTTATTTCTAAACTTGCTATTAGTCTTTGTATTAATTCTTTCTTAGTTTTTCTATTTAAACTATCCCACAAAAATGAAAAACCAAGTTTATTTTGAAATAAAATATTGTTATCCTCTTGATAATCACAATCTAATTTTTTAAGAAGTTCTACCGTATAATCTTTAAAATCATCATCTGGATCTAGTTTGTTTTTCTTTTGATTTAGTTTATCTATTTCTGTTTTAATAACTTCATTTTTATGATTTATAACTTCAACATTTAGGGTAGAACTTAAATATAAATCTACTAGCTTTTTCTCTTGTTGTTTTAGTTTTTCAATAGCGTTATCTATATCTTTAAGTTCTTTTGACTTAGTAGAATTACAAACTATAATTTCATTGTCTGTATCATACATACATCTAGTTAATTCATTTAAAACACGTCCTAATTTTAGTTCTATTTTATCTGAACTATAATGAAGTCCTTTTGATTTACAATTACTATTTTTACAAGTTAAATGATAATATACTTTTTCTTTTTCAGTACCACTATTTTTAAATGAATTAGTAGAAGAAAGTATTCCACCACAGTCAGGACATTTAACTATTGAAGTAAATAAATGAATATGTTCTCCATAGTTTGAGTGTTTGTTTTTTTCTAAATTTGCTCTTGTAACGTTCCAAGTTTGTTCATCAATTATAGGTTCACAATAGTTATTAACTCTCAAAATATCTTGTGGCTTTCTTTTATATTTTCCATATTCAAATATACCTATATAAATTGAATTGGTTAGTATTTTATAGACACGGTCACTTCGCCATTTACCTTGTTTTAAATATGAATTATTATCTTTCATAATACTTGCTATATTTCTTGTAGAATGTCCTTTTTTACACAGTTCAAATATTTCTTTTACTACTTGTGCTTCAATATGTTCTATTTCTAAATGTCCTGTTTCTTGATTTCTAATATAGCCATAAGGTGCTTTACTAGGATGTATTTTAGATAATGCCATTTCTTCCATAGCACGTTTAGTTCTTGCGCCAATTTCTTTTCTTTCTCTTTGACCAAATACTAAATTCATTCCAAATATCATTTCACCATTTGCAGTAGATACATCATAAGGTTCAAGTATTAACTCAATTTTTACATCATGTTGTTCACAATAATTTAGTAACCAAAATCCATCATAATTATTTCTAGTCAATCTATCTACTTTAATTGCAACTAACTTATCTATCTTTTTAGATTTAATATCTTTTAATAATCTTTGCATTTCAGGTCTCATTAAATCTTTTCCAGAATGACCTGCATCATTGTAAACATCAACTATTAAATAATCGTTTTTCTCACAATATTCTTTAATCATTCGAAGTTGTGAATCAATAGAATAACCATTATCTCTTTGGTCATCTGTACTTACTCTTGCATATACTGCACATCTATTACTCATAAAATCATCTCCTCACTTGTTTCCTAACTAAAACGGAAAATAACAACCCATTTTTTAAAATTTCTTTCAATTGTTTCCTAAATATTTTTAATTTTTGCAACCCTAAATTGAAAATATCTCTCATTTGTTTCCTAAGTTAATGAGTGATTTACGAAGTTATAATTATAAAATCTAAATTATTTCTTCATATGTTTCCTCACTAAATATTAAAATTGCAGACACTAATTTGATAATTTTGTGAGAATTTGCTTAATTTCTTTGAGATTATATTTCTCGTTATGCTCTTTAATGTAAAATGGTTTATTACTAATCTCATTTACTTTATATTCTAGTATTGTAAGAGTAGTAGGATATGTAATTATGTATTGAGTAGGTTCAACAAATTGTAGATTTGTTTTCAACAAGTGTTTAACTTTACCATTTTTAGTTATGTAAGTGTAGCTTTTGATGATTTCTAGAATTTCAGTATTTGGTTTTAATTCTTGTATTATTTTAAATTCAAGCATAAAAAATGTTCTCCTTTCTAGAAAGAGAACATTTTAGTTTTATATAAAATAAAAACTTACGACACCATATTGGTTCGTAAGTTGTTTTCAAATGGAGCGGGTAGAGGGAATCGAACCCTCGCTATCAGGTCGGAAGCATGACATTCTACCACTAAATTATACCCGCATATTATTTTCTTTTATTACTATACTATATTTCCCATAAAAAATCAAGCGCTCTTTCCCCTCTTTCGTCTTTCCCCTCTTTCGTCTTGCAATATTTAATAAAAAGTTGTATATTATTTAAAGCAATATGTTTATTTTAAGGAGCTTTTTATGTTAGAAAATTTACA
>SFKP01000064.1 GCA_004553715.1 Clostridiales bacterium | reverse complement strand
TTTGCAGGAACAGGGAGTCGCCCCGAATCCCAATAAGAGCCTAAAAGCGTGGCTTTTAGCAGGATACTCAAAAAATATAGAGGCGACATTTTGACGCCTCTATAAAATTATAGAACTATTATATAAATTGATTGAAAAAATCATTTCTATTTTTCTTTGTCAGCTAGTTCAAATACAGCTTTTGTATATTTTAATAATTCTTTTTTATTTTTAAATCCACAAGTTTTTGCAAAATAATCTGCATATATTGTATCTTCTTTTACTACTCCTGTTTGTATTGCTTTATTTATATTATAACTCTCTTTTGATGATATATCTCTTAGTCTTAAGTATTCTGTTACTGTTAGATTATAGATATTATCATTATTTTTTAATTTTTCATAGATCTCAGTTGTTATTATTCCATTATCTATTAGTTCATAATCATTTTTAAATTCTACAATTTTTTTTTCTGGATATTTTGTTACATTTGCAACTCGTTCTATATATTCTGCTTTACCTTCTTTGTTTATTTTCCCTACATTTACAGGTTTAAATATCATTATAATTGCAAATATAACAGCTATAATCAATAGTAAAACACCAATAGTACATACTAACTTTTTATTTAGCTTTATTTTTTTTCTAGTTTTAGTTCTTTTTCCTGCCATATAATCGCTCCCTTTATTTTTAAAAAGAGAACTAGAAAGTTCTAGTCCTCTCTTATGTAGTATTTTAGTTCATTTTTTTCTTTTTTGCAACTATTGTTGTTGCTCCAAGTCCTATTATTGACATACTTGCTATTGCTACATAAAGCATTATATTGTCGCCTGTTTTTGGATTTGAACCATTATCTTTTATTTCTTCTTTATCTTCTGGTTTTGATGGAGTATTATTTTCGTTGTTATTGTTGTTTTCAGCTTTTCTTGCTATTGTAAATGTTGTTTCTGCTTCTCCTCCATCTGCAAATGCTACTTTTAATGTATGTTCTCCAACTGCAAGTGTATCTACATAGTCTTTATTTAATACAATTATTGTGCTTCCACTTTTGCTTGTATAATTTGAACTATCTACAAGTACATTATCTACATATACTTTGTTATTAAATAGACTATAATCTGCATCTATTCTAAATCTTGCTTCTGTATCTTCTGTTATTGTATATGTTTGTTCTGCACCTTCTATTACTTTGTATTCTATTTTTTCTACTACTACTTTAATTTTCATATTTGATGTAATGTTCTTTAATTTTAATGTGTTGCCATCTAATGCTTTTTCTACATCATTTACTAATACTTTTACTAGTTTGTAGCCTGTATTTGCTGTTATTGTGAAGTCTTTGTTGTCTCCATAACTTACTGTTACAGTTCCATCTGGATCTACTGTTGCTCCTGTTACTTCTTCTACTGTTATTGTAAATGGTATTTTCTTGTAGCTTACTTCTACTGTTTTTTCTTCATCTACTGTTATTTCTATTTCATTTCCCGTTGCAGTTTTTTCTATTCCATTTACTAATACTTTATCTATCATATATCCTGTATTTGGTGTAAATGTTATTTTTACTTTACTTCCTTCTATAACATCTATTTTACTTGGTGTAATTGTTCCATTTCCACCAGGTACTGATGTTATTACATCAAATGTATTTTTAACATCAACTTCAATATCAATATCAGTTATTGTTTTATAGTTTGTTGTATCAACTGGAGTAAATGTTGCTTTATATGTGTTTGTTCCTACAGTTAACACTGTTGCAGGTGCATTCCATGTAAATCCTGTTGGTAATACTACATCTGCTAATACTTTACCTTTTACAGAAGTTAATCCTGTTGGTACTGTATAATTTGGTGTTGCTTGTGTGATAGACCAGTTAATAGTTAAATCACCATTTGATCCATCTTTCCACTCATAATTAGCTTTATCTTTAATTTTTGCAACAATAGTATTATTTGATACATTTTTAGCTTGAGTATCACCAGTTACTTCTATATTAGAATTAACATTATTTAATGTAGGAGTAATATCACTACCAGTATATTCAAAATTATCTTTAACAATAGTTACTTTATCAAGTTGAGCCTTTTCAATAGTAAAAGCTACACTAAATGTTCCTGTGTAATTTGCATTAGTATCAGGAACTTTATATGTTACTGTATAAGTACCAGCATTTGTTGGTGCTGTAGCACTATTATATGAGGTTGTTCCTGTTCCTTGATATTTTACTTCTAAATCACTTACATTTACTGTTCCTGCATTAACACTAATTGTTCCTGTTGGCTTTTTAGGATTTCCATCATAAGTAAATGTTTCATTATTAGCAAGTCCTGAAATATTTACATCAGTTTTATTTACAACATGAATTGTAAAGTCTTTTGATGTTTCTTTATATTCAGGAGTACCATCTCCATCAAGATCAACTTTTACTGCTGTAACAGTCATTACAACATCACCTTCAGTAGCTCCTGCTACATATTC
>SFKP01000002.1 GCA_004553715.1 Clostridiales bacterium | reverse complement strand
AAATGATGTTTTTAATTATATCATTTAAGAGAACAAATATTTTTTAGTTGGGACATTTTCTCATTTCTTTACTTAAGACATTATCACATTTCTTTCATATAAATGTTAATATTACACCTCTTTAGGTTGACAAAATTGACATAATGTGATAAAATTCTTTAGAAATTACATTGATGTGTAATTTATATTATGTCAAATGTGCATTACGCACATTCCGTAAGGAAGAGAGTACGGATAAATTCTCTTCAATCTAGCTATCAGGCAATTGGCGAATCGGACATTGAAAAATTTATAAGGAGGGCATCTATTTTATGTATGATTCACAAACTTTGAGAGAGGCATTTGAGCGGTATATGTATGATGACTTTGCTGTAGAAATTGCAGCAGGTCTTAGAAGGAAGATACAATCCGAATGTCAAAATACTAAAGGGACAATTAGATATACATTCTCTTTTTTCTTTGCTAATTATAAGCTTTATATTAGTAAAGGATATATCTCTTGCTCTAAGAATGATCAGATTTCAGCTATTCTTATGGCAATGTCATATGTAAATTCTGATCCCGTTCTTACCAACTTTGGAACTCGTATGTTTTTTGTTAAAAGCATTATTCTTTTATCAGAACCATGTTACTATACAATAACCGTAGAAAGCATGGCTCTAGAAAGTAACAGTATTTCTAAAAAAGATGAAAGTATTCATAAGATTGAATTAGCCCTATGTAGGCTTATTTCTACATCTCTTGGCAGATTAAGTGACAATTCTGGCAAAAAGAATATCAAAATCTTTTTTCCGAATGCATATACTTACCATGATGGACACAGATTTATTACAACAACATTAACCACTATCATGAAGAAAAAAATTCTTGATACTGCTATAGATATCTATAATGCCAATCTTTTACATATTGGTTATCGTAGAGTTCTTAAGGTTAATGACTTTTTCCAAAGCAATTCTAGGGTTTCTCCAGACTTATATAGTATAAGTTTGGAATGGAATACATTTAGGTTTCCTTCAGTTGCAAAATCCCGTAAAGTGATTGAAGAAGATATAAACTACTTGCTTCTTTTTTCAGCAATGCTTTGTATGAATTCTGAAGAATATAAAAAAGGAATCGATATTTCCTATCTTATTTCTTCTGAAGAAGAAAAAATGTATATTGAATCAGCCATCAAAGAATTTTGCAACAGTTCTAATGGTATCCCATCTTCTATAAAAATCTATATATGTAACTATGAAAACGTCCTTCCGGATCGATTTTCTAATAATAGTTTCATACGTGCAAATTTACATTTGGAGGTATTAAATACTTCTACTTCCAAATTAAATTAGTTAAAACAAATATTTTTAGGAGGAAAAGTAGTATGTGTAACTCAACAAAAAAAAGGTCGTCTTGCAAGGACTGTTTATTTTCTTGCGACACCATTTTCAAAAAACAGATTGATGACCTTGTTTCAAGGTTGGTGTATTCTTGCTCTTCCGAGCAAACGGAAATTTTTTTCTTTAACGAAAAAGTTTCTGAGGAAGATCACTCTTTGAAGTATGTTTGTTCTCCTGACCAACAGCTTTTGCTGCTTATAGGAATAGTATCGACAGTTGTACATAAATATAACCTGGCATTCAGCCTTGAGGTTATGGAGGAAAAAGTTGGTTATATACCAGTAAGAATTACTATTGCACGGTAGCAACGAAGGTGCGAATTCTTTTGAATTCGCACCTTCTATTAATTTAAGAATTACATTGTAATTTTAAATATTCTTCTATAAATTGATTTAATTCACCGGTCCATCACTGATTGAATATTTCCGAATTTCATAACCAGTTCTATGGTCTTTAACTAACGTGTATGGGCAAAAAATATATGACCTTATTTGGCTTCCCCACGCTATATCTTTTTGCACTCCTTTTAAATCTTCAATTTTTTCTTTTTGTTCTTTTTCTTTTAATTCTAATAATTTAGACTTTAACATTTTCATTGCAGTTTCTTTGTTTTGAATTTGAGACCTCTCTGACTGACAAGAAACTACTATATTGGTAGGAATATGTGTTATTCTTATTGCTGAATCTGTTTTATTTATGTGTTGTCCACCTGCTCCGTGAAGCTCTAAATGTATCTATTCTTAAATCATCAGGATTAATATAAATATCCATATCATCACTTATTTCTGGTAAAACTTCAACAGAAGCAAATGAAGTATGTCTTCTTCCTCCACTATCAAAAGGAGATATTCTAATTAACCTATGCACTCCCATTTCGCCTTTCAAATATCCATAAGCATTTTCGCCAGAAATCAATGCTGTTACGCTTTTTATTCCAGCCTCATCACCTTCTAAATAGTCTAGTTCCTTTAAATCGAATCCATTTTTGTTACACCATTTGCCATACATTCTATATAGCATCTCTACCCAATCTTGTGATTCTGTTCCTCCTGCTCCAGGGTGAAGTGTTATAATGGCATTGTTCTTATCATATCTGCCAGATAAAAGTGTTTCAATTTCTAATTCTTCTATCTTTTTTAATAATTGTTCTGTGCTATTTAAAAGTTCTTTTGAAAGGGTTTCATCATTATCAATAATAAGTAAATCATTTAGCTCCAATGAAGCCTCTAAATTGTTTTTTAAGTTGTTAAATTTATCTATTTTATTTTGTATCTGCTTTAGATTAGACATAGTTTTATTAGCTTTTTCAATATCATTCCAAAATTCTGGAGACTCTATTTCTTTTTGTAATATGGATGATTTTTTAGATAATCCAGCTATGTCAAAGAGAATCACTAATATTTTTTAATTTTTTTTCATAAGAAATAAGTTTTTGCTTATTTTCTTCTAATTCTAACATAAGTTCCCACCTTTATTTTATGTTTGTTTTATTTTTTACAAAATCCAATAAACCGTCTGGCATTCTTACTAATTTCTTTATATTTGTATCTTTGAAATAACAATATTTTTCCACTGAAGTTTGAATAATAATCTCTTCTTTGCTATCTAATTTAATAACAATTTCATTAACAAGAGCTAATTTTGAATCTATCGGTTCTTCTTCTTTGATAGTCTTTAGATAATTGTTAACTATTTTTATATCATTTTTTTCTGTTAGCTCTATCTGTTTTTCTTCTTCATTTTCAATATAAATTATTGTGATTTTATCTGTATTTTGTTTGTTCTTATTTATTTTTACAAGCACAACAGTAAGTGCAAGAATTAATATTATAAATGTTGATATTCCTATTATTAATATTTTTTTATTCATTAATATTCCTCCTACTACGATAAATATACCATTCATTATTGGCTTTGTCAATAAAAAATTATCTTAACAAAAAGAGTAAAAAAGAGAGTGAAATTTTATTTTCACTCTCTTTTGGTGCAGATGGCCGGAATCGACCGCAGGATTTTAAGTCCTGTGCGTCTGCCAGTTCCGCCACATCTGCATTTAACTGGCTTCTTTGTCTTGCGACATTTACGATTATACTACTTGTTATGTGCTTTGTCAATTATTTTTAAAAATTTTTTGAAATAGTTTAAAAAATTTTTAAAATAATCAATGAATAATTCCAAATGTGCTCTTATTTTTAATAAATAAAATTATTCATTTTTCATTATTAGCTGCAATGCATAAGTTTTTCACATTATGGAGCTTCTAGGGAGAATCGAACTCCCGACCTACAGGTTACGAATCTGTTGCTCTACCAACTGAGCTATAGAAGCATACATTGCTAGCTTCATTTTAGAAGCTAGCTTGCATTAGAATATTTTAATTACATCATTAAATGTTACAAATAGTGAAAGTAATAATATAAAAAGCATCCCTAATGTTTGTATTGTTAAATCTGTATTCTCTTTTAGTGGCTTTCTTCTTATTGTCTCTATTAGCAATATAAATATTTTCCCTCCATCTAGTGGTGGTAATGGTAATAAATTTGTTATTCCTAAAGAAACAGATACAATTGCTAATATATATATAAATTGTTCAAAATTTTTAGTTTCTATAACAACTTCTGAAATTCCGATAGGTCCCATTAATTGATCTACTGTTACTTTACCTGTAAATAGTTTTTTTAGACTATCTACAATAGATATTGAAAATCTGTTAGTTTCCCAAAAGGCATTATATAATCGAGTTTTGAAATTTGCATTTATTACATCAAATACTACCCCTATTTTGTATGATTTAAAAATAACGGGGTCTAAATAAAAATCTAATAATTCATCATTTCTTTTAACTGTTAGTTTTATTCTATCATTTTTGCTATTTGCTATCAATGATACCACTTCTTTTGCATCATCTGGTACTTCTATATCATCTACTTTAATTACGATGTCCCCTGATTGTATTCCTACAAGTTTTGCCGGACTATCATCATATACAGACTTAATTTCTGTGCTTAGGTTTTTACCTTCTATTCCTAAATATATACCAATATTTTTAGTTTGAGATTCTGTTGGTGCTATTGAAAACTCTTTCACAGTATTATTTCTTTCAATTTTGATAAGTAACTCTCCATCTTCCTCATTATAGTCGTTTAATATATCATCAATATCAGTTCTAATTCTTATTTTTTTATTATTTATGCTAATAATTCTGTCACCTGCTTGAATGCCAATTTTTTCTGCTGCATAGTTTGGAACTGTTTCTTTTATAGTAGTATCTATAAGAGTAGTATTACTGTTATAGATTAATATAAAATATATAAGCAAGCCAAAAATTACGTTAACCAAGCCACCTGCAACTAATATTCCCATTTTTTTAGGAATATTTGCTTTACTATATGACCCCTCTTCTTCTGATTTTTCGTTTTCACCTAGCATACTTACAAATCCACCTAGTGGAATTAGTCTTAATGCATATTTGGTTTCTTTACCTTGTTTACTTAATATAGTTGGTCCAAATCCAATTGCAAATTCCTTTACTTTTATTTTAAAAAGCTTTGCTATTAAGAAGTGTCCACCTTCATGAATAAATACTAAAAATCCTAATAAAAAAGCTATTTTTATAATATTTAGTAAAATTCCTAACAAATTAGTCTCCTCCAATTTAAAGTATTGTTAATATAAAATATGTAAATGGTGCTATAAATATTATACTATCTATTCTATCTAATATGCCGCCATGTCCTGGTATTATATTTCCAAAATCTTTTATATCAACATATCTTTTAATACTAGATGCTGCTAAGTCGCCTATTTGACTTAAAATGCTTAATAACATTATAGTAAATGTAATAAAAAGATAATTAATCTCTAAATTAGCAAATCTATTTATACATATTGTATAAATAACTCCTATTATTGTTGCTCCTATTATTCCACCAAAACTTCCTTCTATTGATTTTTTAGGGCTTACAACTGTTAATTTATGTTTTCCAAATTTCATCCCTATAGCATACGCAAAAGTATCTGTTCCCCATGCAGTTAAAAATATATACCAAATAAATAATTTGCCATTATCACTTGCATATAACATAGGAATAAATACTGTAAAACCTATTATATATAAAATACCAAATAATTCTATTGATATATCATTAAAATTAACTTCCATTTTTGAAGCAATTACTTTAATAAATAATATTGCTATAATTGATGGTATTAATATCGTAAGCATTTTTAATGTGATCTCAGTTGGTATTACATGAATAAAAGGTATATAAAGTGCTATAATATAACCTAACGCTTTTACCACTTTATATTTTTTACCTACTGCATTAAAATATTCATATAGCGATATTATCATTACAATAGAAAATAATGCATCTATTATATATTTATTGCCTAATATTAAAATTGCCGCAACTATTGGAAATCCAATTAGTCCTGTTAAAATTCTTGTTTTTTTCATTATAACTCCTATTCTTTTTATTTTGTATCTGGCCTTGCACCAAATCTTCTGTTCCTTCCTTGATAAACCTTAATTGCTTCAATTAAGTCTTCGTTTGTAAATTCTGGCCAATTCTTTTTTGGAAAATAAAATTCGGTATAAGTTAATTGCCAAGGTAAGAAATTACTTGTTCTTAATTCGTGACTTGTTCTAATTAATAAATCTGGATCTGGCTGACCTGCTGTATATAAATTATCTGAAATCATTTGTTCTGTTATGTCTTCCAAATTTATTGTACCATCTTTGACCTTTTGTGCAATTTGCTTTGTCGCATTTACTAGTTCTGCTCTTCCGCCATAATTAAATGCTATATTTAGTACCATTCCTTGATTATTTTCAGTTTTTTTCATTATTTTTTCAATTCTTGGTACTAGTTCTTTCGGAACATTGCTTTTTTCACCAATTATCCTTATTTTAATATTGCCATTATCTAATCTTTGCAAATATCTATCTATATTTGTTTTAAAGATATTCATAAGCCATGAAACTTCTTCTTGACTTCTTTTCCAATTTTCAGTAGAAAAAGCATATACAGTTAAATATTTTATTCCTATTTCATCTGCATATTTAGCAATTCTTTCTAAATTATCAAATCCTTCTGTATGGCCTTCTTTTGTAGTTAATCCTCTTGCTTTTGCCCAACGCCTATTACCATCTAAAATAATAGCAATATGCTTCGGTAAATTTTCTAAATTTATATTCTCCATAATTAATCACGAACCTCATTATAATATATTATTTTTTTGTAAAAGTATAATTATTTTTTTCATTTGTTAATTTCTCATAACACTTTCTACATAATGGTATATAACAATCTTCTCCAACCAGTATATCTCCTTTTTTACTTGTCCCAGTATAATATGTATATATAGCATTGTCATTTCTACAATTTTCACATACAGCTGTAAGCATTTGAACATTATCAGACATGCATAACAATTCTCCCATATGGCCAAAAGGCTTTCTTTCTGAAGTTAGATTTAAACCTGCAATATAAAACTTTTTGCCTTTTTGTGCTAAGTCATAAATCTCTTTTAGGTCACCTTTTAAGAATTGAAATTCATCTATAACATATACATCTGCATTATATTTATTTATTTCGTCAATGCTTTCAATTTCAATTGCACTAGCTTTATTTCCGTTTCTGCTAATTAATTGTTCTCCTGAAAATCTGTCATCAATCTTGGGCTTAAATACCTTAATGTTTTTTCCTGCTATTTCTTGTCTTCTTGCTTCATCTAATATCTTTTGTGTTTTGCCACATTTCATTGGTCCTGTGTATACATTTATATCCCCCATTGAATAACATCTCCATTATTTTGTTTTCTTAATTTTTATCACATAAATTGATTTTTGTAAATACATTTTGACTTTTTTCTACATTTTAAATGAATAGTTATTTTTATAACTATTCATTTAAAAATCTAATTATTATAATATCATAGGCTGTATCTGTTCATTTTCTAGTGCTTTTACAACTGTTGATAATAAATATTGTGGATTAAATACAATTGACCTTGGTTTAGTTATTGGATTGTCTTGTCTGAATGGTATAAAGTAAATATGCTTTCTATTTAAAAGTTTTCCTATTGCCTCTGCGCTTCCGTGATAATGCATCATTTGTAGATATTCCTAATACTAAATTTCTTTCGTTCCTTAAGTGTGATTTTGCTGCCATAAGTACTGGTGTGTCGTTTATTCCATTTGCCATTTTTCCGTATTGTGTTTCCGTGAGCAAGGTGCTATTACCATTATGTCTGTCATTTTCTTTGGTCCAATTGGTTCCGCATCTTCGATTGTATGAATTATCTTTTTGCCTGTAATATTCTCTATTTCATCAATAAAATCTTGTGCTGGTCCAAATTTGCTATCGATGTTATAAGCATTAAAAGACATTATTGGCAATACCTCTGCCCCCTCTTCTATCAATCGTGAAATTTGGGGAATAGTTTTTTCGAATGTACAAAACGAACCTGTTAGTGCAAATCCTATTTTTTTACCTGTAAGTAACATATATTTCTAATCCTCCCCTCAAATGTTGTTCTATATATTTTATGTTTTTATGTAAATGAGGGTGAGTGTTATAAACTAGTCTTTTGAAAATATTACTATTAATATTCCTTTTTTTAGTTCTATTGTTGCTTCTTCTTTCTGTTGTTCATTACTTACGCCAATACTTTGTCCAAGATTAAGTATATAATTATTTAATAAATACTTAAATCCTTTTAGGGTTATACCTTCTACAGTTGTTGTTAATGGGATTATTGATAAATATTTATAATTATCATCTTTTTTAATTTTAACGCTTCTATTTATTAGAAATATTTGATTATTCTCATCAATAATTCTAGTTTTAATATTTTTTTCTAGTGGTTCTTTTAAAATATTTATATTTGCAAGTACATGGTCTATTCTAGTTCCTATTGCACCTACTATATCTACTTTTTCACATTCTAGTGATATTGCTAATTTTAATCCTTCATGAGTATCTGTAAAATCTTTTTCTGGATTTAGTTTTATAACATTTTTATTATACTTATTTAAAACATTAGTATCTATTGAATCAAAGTCTCCGATTATATAATCTGCCTCTATATTTAATAAATCAAGGGCCTCTAAGCCCTTGTCTACAGCAATTATTAAATTATATTTATTAGTGTTTAACCACTCTTTTAACCAAGCAGTATTTAAACTTCCACCTGATATAATTATTGCACTTTTCATATTATTTTACCAACTCTTGTGTTTCTCTTGCTATCATTAATTCTTCGTTTGTTGGCACAATATATACTTTTACTTTAGAATTTGGAGTTGATATTTCTATTTCTTCTCCTCTTGTGTTATTCTTTTCGTTATCAATTTCTACACCTAAGAATGATAAAGATTCACAAATTTGTTTTCTTACTTCTTTTGAATTTTCTCCAATTCCACCTGCGAAAGTAATTACATCTACGCCGTTCATTTGTGCTGCATATTTTCCAATGTTTCCTACGACTTGGTAAACAAATGAATCTAAAGCAAGCTGAGCTCTTTTATTTCCTTCTTTTGCTGCTGCTTCGATATCTCTATCATCAACACTAACTCCTGATATCCCTAATTTTCCAGATTCTTTATTTAATATTTTATCCATTTGATCTGGTGTTAAATTTTCTTTTTTCATAATAAATGTTACAATTGATGGATCAATATCTCCACTTCTTGAACCCATTGGAACACCAGCAAGTGGTGTTAATCCCATTGTTGTATCTACTGATTTCCCATCTTTAACAGCACATAAACTTGCACCTTGTCCTAAATGGCATGTTATTACTTTTAAATCTTCTAATGGTTTTCCAACTAATTCTGCAACTCTTTTTGATACAAATTTATGAGATGTACCATGAAAACCATATTTACGAATTTTATATTCTTCATAATATTTATATGGTATTGGGTAAATATATGCTTTTTCAGGTATTGTTTGGTGAAAAGCTGTATCAAATACTCCTACCATTGGAACTCCTGGTAAGGCTTTTTTGCAAGCTTCTATCCCTGTGATTCCTGCTGGATTATGTAATGGTGCAAGTGGAATACATTCTTCAATTGCATTTACGACTGCGTCTGTAATTACAACAGAACCGCTGAATTTTTCTCCTCCATGAACTACTCTGTGTCCTACTGCATCTATTTCTTTTAAGTCTTTAATTACTCCATAATCTTTGTTAAGTAATTGTTCAATTACTACTTTCATACCTTCTTCGTGATTTGGTATGTTCTTTTCAATTTTATATTTTTCTCCTTTTGCTGTATGAGTTAAAAACGAATCTGCAAGACCTATTTTTTCAATATATCCTTTTGCTAAAACCTCTTCGTTTTCCATATCAATTAATTGATATTTTAATGATGAACTTCCACAATTTACTACTAAAACTTTCATGTTTTTCTTCCTTTCTTTTATATGAATTTATATGTTTTGTGCTTGTATTGCTGTAATTGCTACAACTCCAACAATATCATCACTTTTACATCCTCTTGATAAATCATTTACAGGTTTTGCCATTCCTTGGCAAATTGGTCCATAAACTTCAGCTTTTGCTAATCTTTCTACTAATTTGTAGCCAATATTTCCAGCATCTAAATTTGGAAAAATAATTGTATTTGCTTGCCCCTTAATTTTGCTACCTGGTGCTTTAACTTCACTAATGCTTGGAATAATAGCGGCATCAAATTGTAATTCTCCATCTAATTTTAAATCTGGAGCTTTTTCTTTAGCAAGTTTTGTTGCAAGAACTACTTTATCTACACTTTCTGATTTAGCACTTCCGAAAGTTGAAAATGAAAGCATTGCAACTTTTGGTTCTTTTTTGGTAAGTAATTTAAAGCTATCTGCTGCGGTTATTGCAATCTCTGATAATTCTTCTGCTGTTGGATCTTGATTTAATCCACAATCTGAAAATACAAAAACACCATTTTCGCCATATTTACAGTCTGGAACTACCATTAATGAAAATGATGATACTAATTTCGTACCTGGCGCTGTTTTTAATATTTGAAGTGCTGGTCTTAATGTGTCTGCTGTTGAATGAATTGCACCAGAAACTAATCCATCTGCATCTCCTTCTTTAACCATCATTATTCCAAAATACACTTCATTTTTTAATAATTCTTTTGCGTTTTCTAATGTCATACCTTTTTGTTTTCTTAATTCATAAAGGTCATTCGCATATTTTTCATATTTTTCACTTAATAATGGTTCAACAATCTCTGCTTTAGAAATATCTAAATTATGCTCATTTGCTTTATTTACAATATTTTCTTTATTACCAACTAGAATAATTTTACTAAACTCTTCTTTACATATTCTATCTGTTGCCTCTAATATTCTTAAATCTTCTGCTTCTGGCAATACTATTGTTTTAACATCTTTTTTTGCTCTTTGTTTTAAAGTTTTTATAATTTCAGTTTCCATGTTATTCCTCCTCGCAGATAATATTATATACTATTTTTTTAAGTATTACAATTAAATATTGTAAAAATATGTTGATTCTAAATCTGCTTCAAAAAGTAATAATGCAAGAGGATATTTCTTATATGCTTGCCCTATGGTTCCATAAAGTTCTTTTGGCTCTGTAAAACCCATATGCCAGCGTATAGCATATTTTTCTTCATTTGTTAATTTGATATATTCTGAAATCATCATTACTGACTTTTCTCCATGTCCATATGGAATGGTATCATCTATCGTATAATATGGTACTTTTTCCCATTCTCCTTTTTCGTTTTTTGCATTTCTGTAATCTACTTTGTAAAAATTAAGTTTGCAAATATCATGTAATAATGCAGAAATTATAATTGTATCTTCTTTTACATCTAATTTTTCATTTTTTATTTTTTCTTTTAATATCTCATATACTTTCATACTATGTTCTAACAGTCCACCTTTGTATGCTCCATGATATTTTGTAGAAGCTGGCGCAACATAAAAATCTGTTTTTTCTAAAAACGCTAATAAATTTTCTATTCCTTCACGATTAGTACTTTTTAATAATTCAATAAATTGTTCCTTCATTTTTCATCCCTCATTTTTACATAAAACAAAAAAGCAAATGAATAATCATTTGTTTTTTGTTATCTTTAATATATTAAACTGTTTTCTTTTTTCCAAATGTTACATCTTGGAATAAGAAATCTTTAAATTTTGACCAAGTAATTTCTTGATGTAAGAATTCATTAATTTCATTTTCAATTTTTTGTTGGTGTGGTGTTAATTCTACTTTTATTTCATAAAACAATATGCTTTTAAATTTCGACCAGCCTGATTGCTTTGCTGGTAGTTTATTGTTCTGACAAGCTTTAAAAATTGAACTTGATTCTTTATTTCCCTCATTTTCATCCATTGGAATAAATTTTGAAATTTCACTCATTTGTTTTTCCTCCTCATACTATTACTATATGTTTTTTCTTTTGCTTAACTCAAGTTAATTTATACTACATATTTACACTTTTTTCAATAGTTTTTGTTTTACATTTATGTAACAGTATTATTACAGTTGTATTACATTGCAATAGTTCCAAGAAGTTCAAGTCCATCTATCTTATTGATTTTTACGTTTTTTATATTGTTTTCTAAATTATTTCCCTTAGCATTTACAACCATATAGTTTGTAGTATGTCCTTTATAATATTCCTCTTCTTTTTCTTCAAACAATACCTCTACAGTTTTATCTAAAAATTGTTCTAAAAACTCCGTTTCATTTTTTAAAGAAAGTTCTAAAAGCTTGTGGCTTCTTTCTTCTTTTATTTCTGGACTAATTTGATTTGGCATTTTTTCAGCTACAGTTCCTTTTCTTACAGAATATTTAAATACATGCATTTTCGCAAATTTTATTTCTTTCAAAAAATTATATGTGGTTTCAAATTCTTCTTCTGTTTCTCCTGGGAATCCAACTATAATATCAGTTGTAAGGGCAACATTAGGAAAATTTTCTCTTAACAAATTTACTACTTTTCTAAAATCTGTAGTCCCATATTTTCTATTCATTCTTTTAAGAGTTTCATCACATCCGCTTTGAAGTGATAAATGAAAATGGTTACAGACTTTGTCTAATTTTTTTAATCTTTCTATAAATTCTGATGTAATTAAATTAGGTTCTAAAGAACCTAAACGTATTCTCTTTAATCCAGAAATTTTATTCATTTCTTCTAATAGATCTATTAATCTATAATTATTTTCGAAGTCTTTACCATAAGAAGCAATATGTATTCCTGTTATTACAACTTCTTTTATTCCTTGGCTTACAATCTGTTTAACTTCATCTAATATACTGTCTGGCTTTCTACTTCTTATTCTTCCTCTTGCATATGGTATCATACAATATGTGCAAAAATTATTGCATCCATCTTGTACTTTTACAATAGATCTTGTTTTTTCTGTGTATGTAGTAATGCCAAAATCCAAATATTCTTTCTGTTTATTTACATCTGATACAATGCAATTTATATCTAATCGATTTTGCAAAAAGTTCTCAATATGTTCTACAATATAGGTCTTTTCATTATTTCCTAATACTAAATCAATTTCTTTTACTTTTGCTAGTTCTTCTTTTGCAACTTCTGCATAACATCCTACTGCTACTACAATAGCATTATTATTTTGTTGTTTAGCTTTTCTTAAAAACTGTCTTGATTTTTTATCTGAGATACTTGTAACAGTACAAGTATTTACTATATATACATCTGCATTTTTTTCAAATGGTACTATTTCATAATTTTTATTTATGAATTTTTGTACCATTGCATTTGTTTCATATTGATTTACTTTACAGCCGTAATGTGTAAAAAGCTACTTTCATTTTTTGTTTCCTCTTTTTTTATCTAATATTTCCGTCTAAAGCATCTAAATTGTCTAATGCTTTTCCTGTACCTAATGCTACACAAGAGATTGCATCTTCTGCAATCATAACATTTATTCCTGTCTTTTCTTGTATAAGCTTATCTAACCCATCTACTAGGCATCCCCCACCAGTCATATATATTCCTCTATCACTTATATCTGCTGCAAGCTCTGGTGGTGTCTTTTCTAATACAGAGTGAACTGCATCTATAATAAGTGAAGCTGGCTCTTGAAGTGCCTCCATCATTTCACTAGAATATATTGTTAATGTTTTTGGAAGTCCTGTTGTTAAATCTCTACCTCTTATATCCATCTCCATATCTTGTATTTTTGGATATACACAGCCGATATTAATTTTTAAATCTTCAGCTGTTCTTTCACCAATTATTACATTGTGTTTTCTTTTTACATATTTTATAATAGCTTCATCTAATTTATCTCCAGCTACTTTTATTGATGCACTTACAACAGCTCCACCTAAAGAGATAACGGCAATATCAGTAGTTCCTCCCCCAATATCTATTACCATATTCCCACAAGGTTTTGATATATCTATTCCTGCTCCAATAGCTGCTGCAATTGGCTCTTCTATTAAATATACTCTTCTTGCTCCAGCTTGTGAAGCTGCATCAATAACTGCTTTTTTTTCTACTTCTGTTACTTGTGAAGGAATACAAATCATAATTCTTGGTGCAAAAACATGTTTCCCACAAATTTTATTTATAAAATATTTTAACATTTTTTCAGTCACTGTATAATTTGAAATTACTCCATCTTTAAGAGGTCGTGTAGCAACAATATTACCTGGCGTTCTTCCAAGCATTCTTCTTGCTTCTCCTCCTACTGCTAATACATCATTTGTAACGTTGTTTACTGCAACAACAGAAGGTTCTCTTAATACTATTCCTTTACCTTTAACATACGCAATAACTGTAGCTGTCCCTAAGTCAATTCCAATATCTTGTCCAAAGCCAAATTTAAACATTGCCATCTTTCCTTTCTTTATTTCTGTTTTATTACATTTATGTTGCAATTATATTACATAAATGTAAAAATAGCAAATGTTTTTGCAAATATTTGCTATTTCCTTAATATTTATTTTATTATGTCTTTTATTACTTCACTTGCAATCATTAAACCTGCAACTGATGGTACAAATGAAATGCTTCCTGGAGCATTCTTTTTTGTCGCATTTTCTTCTGGTTCTAATACCGGTTTTATTGGTTCTTCTTTAGAATATAAAACCTTTACATTCGTTATTCTTCTTTTACTTAATTCTTTCCTCATAACCTTTGCAAGTGGGCATACTGATGTTTTTGATATGTCTGCTATTTCAAATTTGAAAGGGTCCAATTTATTTCCTGTTCCCATACTCGAAATAACAGGTATATTATATTCCTTTGCTTTTTCAATTATTGCAATTTTTGCCGATACAGTATCTACTGCATCTACAATATAGTCAACTGTTTTATTTATTATTCTTTCTTGAGTGTCTGGCATAAAGAAAGTTTTAAAAATTATCACTTCTGCATTAGGATTAATTTCTTTTATTCTTTCCTTCATTACTGAAACTTTAGGCTTTCCGATTGTATTATGAGTTGCAATTAGTTGTCTATTTAAATTAGTAAGTGAAACCACATCATTATCTACTAAAATAAAATGCTCTATTCCACTTCTTACCAAACCTTCTATAACAAATGTTCCAACCCCACCAATTCCAAATACAGCAACTTTTTTTGATTTAATTTTATCTATATTTTCTTTACCAATTAACATTTCTTCTCTTGAAAATTGATTCATATATTTTATCTCTTTCCTTCCTAATATACAAACTTTGATTGGAAAAAATTAGATTTTCAATCTTACCCCTCTTTACATTTCTGCTTTCTTTAAGTTAATACTTTTGCCTATAAAGTTATTTGCAATTTTTTCGAATTTACAGTCTAAATCAGTTAAATATGCTGTGCATTTTCCTTTTGATTTGCTTGTTTCTAAGCCATTTTTGCTTAGATAATCTTTTAGGTATTTAGCAATCACAATTCCTGTATTTATTATTTCTGTTTTAGGACTAATTTCTTCTTTTATCAATTTACTGAATAATGGATAATGAGTGCAACCCAAAATCAATTTATCTATATTATCAACATCTTTTAAGTATTCTTTTATTGTCAATCTTGCAATTTCATTATCTACCCAGCCTTCTTCTGCCATTGGTGCAAGAAGTGGACAAGGTTTGCTTATTATATTAATGTTTGGCATTTCTTTTAGTAAATTCTTTTCCCATGCTTTGCTATTTATTGTTCCTGTTGTTGCAATAACTCCAATGTTTTTTATATTTTTTTGGCTCGATAAATATTTTACAGTTGGTTTTATTATTCCTATAATTGGAATGTTATATATTCCCTGTATTTCTTCTAATGCCTGACTTGTAGCAGTTCCACAAGCTATAACAATCATTTTAACTTTTTTAGTTATAAAAAATTCTACTGCATCTCTAGTACATTTTATAATTGTTTCTTTTGATTTTGTACCATAAGGAAATCTTTTAGTATCCCCTAGATAAACAACATCTTCATTAGGTAATTCCTTCATTACTTCTTTTAAAACTGTTAATCCTCCTACTCCAGAGTCAAACATTCCTATTGGACTTGAATTCATTTTTAATCACATTCCTTCCTAATGTATAATAAATTAATCTTGCCCCTTTTTGTCTTAACCAAACAAACTAATCTGATTGCTTTTACTCATACCTTGTAAGCATCCAAATTTCTTTAATAATTCTATTGTAGAATTTCCTACTTTAGCTTTTAGTTGAAATTCATCTATAGATATAAACTTTCCTTTTTCTTCTTCTACACCATTTCTTATAGAAATTGCTGCAACCTCGCCAAGTCCTGGTATACTAGAAAGTGGTGGCCTTATTTTTCCATCTTCTATTTTGAATTTTTTACTATCTGATTTATATAAATCTATTGGTAAGAACTCAAAACCTCTTTCGTACATTTCAAGTACTATTTCTAAGATTGTATACATTGATTTATCTTTTTGGCTTATATTATTCCCTTGAGATTCTAATTCTTTCATTTTGTCTTTAACTCTTTGTTTTCCATATATCATTATTTCACTATCAAATTCATCAGCTCTTATTGAATAAAATGCTGCATAATATGCAAGTGGATGGTATACTTTAAACCACGCAATTCTAAATGCCATTGTTACATACGCTACTGCATGTGCTTTAGGGAACATGTATTTAATTTTCTTACAAGAATCTATATACCACTCAGGAACATTATATTCCCTCATCATTGCCTCTTGTTCCTCTTTTAATCCTTTTCCTTTACGAACATTTTCCATGATTTTGAAAGCATCTTCTGATGGTAAATTTTTCTTTATTAAATATGTCATTATATCATCTCTGGTACAGATTGCTTCTTTTAATGTTACGGTACCGTTATTTATCAATTCTTGCGCATTATTTAGCCATACATCAGTTCCATGAGATAGGCCAGAAATTCTAATTAGCTCTTCAAAAGTAGTAGGCTTTGTATCCATAAGCATTCCTCTTACAAATTTTGTTCCAAATTCTGGAACACCAAATGAACCTACTTCTGAATTTATTTGATGTGGTTCTATTCCTAATGCTTTTGTAGAAGTAAATAAGCTCATAACTTTTTTATCATCTAATGGTATTGTTTTTGGGTCAATTCCTGTTAAATCTTGTAACATTCTTATCATAGTAGGATCATCATGTCCCAACATATCTAGTTTTAATAAATTTTTATCTATTGAGTGATAATCAAAATGTGTTGTAATTATGTCTGAATTTGGGTCATCTGCTGGATGTTGTACAGGACAAAACTCATATATATCTCTTTCATGAGGTACTACAATTATTCCTCCTGGGTGCTGTCCTGTTGTTCTTTTAACGCCCAAAAGTCCTTGTACTATTCTTGAAATTTCTGCATTGGTAACTGGTTTGTTTCGTTCTTCATAATATTTTTTTACATAGCCAAATGCTGTTTTTTCAGCCATAGTACCAACAGTTCCTGCTTTAAAGGTTTTTCCTTCTCCAAATAATTTTTCTGTATATTTATGAATTTTTGCTTGATATTCACCAGAAAAGTTTAAGTCAATATCAGGCTCTTTATCTCCTTTAAATCCTAAGAAAGTTTCAAAAGGAATATCCATACCGTCTTTAAATAATTTTTCTCCACACTTAGGACAATTTTTATCTGGTAAGTCTACTCCGTTACCTATCCCATAATCTGTAAAATCTGAGTATTTACAATTTGGACATCTATAATGTGGTGGTAGTGAATTTACTTCTGTTATACTTAACATATTTGCAACAAATGATGATCCTACAGAACCTCTTGAACCTACTAAATATCCATCATCATTAGATTTTTTAACAAGTTTTTGAGCAATTAAATATAAGGTTGAAAAGCCATTTTTTATAATAGAATCAAGCTCTCTTTTTAATCTATCTGAAACTATTTCTGGCAATGGATCTCCATATAATTCTTTTGCTTTTTGGTTACAAATAGTTTTTATTTCTTCTTCTGCACCATCTATATGTGGTGGACATTTATCCTTCGAAATTGGGCTTATTTCTTCACACATATCTGCAATTTTATTTGTATTTTCAATTACGATTTCTCTTGCTTTGCTTTCACTTAAATAATAAAATTCTTTTAGCATTTCTTCTGTTGTTCGCAAGTATAACGGAGCTTGATTATCACAATCTGAAAATCCTTGCCCTGCCATTAATATTCTTCTATATATTTCATCTTGCGGATCCATAAAATGCACATCACAAGTTGCAACAACTAGTTTTCCTAGTTTGTCGCCCAAATCTATTATTTTTTTATTTACATTTTCTAAATCTTGTTTTGATTCAAAAGTTCCATCTCTTAACATGAATTCATTATTGCCTAGAGGTTGAACTTCTAAATAATCATAATAATTTGCTATTCTTTCTATTTCCTCTTCAGATTTTTTATTTACAATTGCTCTATATAATTCGCCCTGTTCGCAGGCACTTCCTAAGATTAAACCTTCTTTATATTTTTCATAAACACTTTTTAAAATTCTTGGTCTTTTATGAAAATAATGAAGATGTGATATAGAAATTAGCTCATATAAATTTCGTAATCCTTTATAATTTTTAATTAATATTATAGCATGATATGGCCTTACTTTTTTATATGCATCTTTTTCATCTGGTAATTCTTCATCTGGCACAAAATATGCCTCTACTCCGTAAATTACTTTTATTCCTACTGCATCTGCTGCTTTTTTTGCCTCTGGGAAAGCTTGAACAACTCCATGGTCTGTTATTGCAATTGATTTCATTCCCCAACTTGCTGCACGCTTTATTAAGTCTGTTGCAGAAGTTACAGCATCCATTTGACTCATTTGTGTATGTAAATGAAGCTCGACTCTTTTTACTTCTGAGTTATCTTTTCTTGTAGTTTCTGCAATTGCTGGAACTTCTACTATTACATTTGCAATTACTCCTAATTCTTTAGCATACATATCATATTGTGCATTACCTTGAATTTTTAGTCTTGTAGATTCTGCTATTCTTTTTACTACATCATCTACTTTTTCTGGTGGTACAAAGGCTTTGCAGGTAATTGTACTGGTTCCATCATATAAATTAAACATAACAAGTGTTTTACCATTTTTTAAAACTCTCGTGTCTGTTCCTATTACTTTTCCTTCTAATGCAATTTTTCCATAATCTGAATTTAAATCTGCTACTTTTACTACTTGTTCTTTGATGTTCGCACTTTTCCCAAAAATTAAAGGTGTGTATTCTTTAGGAGTATCTTCTGTTTTTTCTTCTCTTTCTATCTTTTCTTCAAAAAATGCTTTCT
Organism: Clostridiales bacterium; assembly: GCA_004553715.1. Classification (GTDB taxonomy): domain Bacteria; phylum Bacillota; class Clostridia; order TANB77; family CAG-508; genus SFKP01. The sequence continues at coordinate 35,368 of SFKP01000002.1, read as the reverse complement.
CAGTAGCAACATTTTTGCATATTTGCTCTTGTACTTTATGTAAATATTCTGTTTGATTTTTAATAGTTTCTTCTGTAATATCTTCTTCAAATACTATAGTATAGCTCTTTCCATACAAATTGTTAAATAGTCTTTCTATAGATTTATCTATTTTATATGAATATAGGAATTCTGCATTTTTTGTTTCAATTGTTATTTTTACTTTTTTATCATTTACTGAGATTTTGCTTGATTTTAATATGCTGTTAATCAGTGGAAAGCGTTTAGATATATATCTTTCTACATTTTCCCAATCTTTTTCTATGGTCTCATCAACAGCATTTACATATGATATTCCTATTTCAATATTTTCTATTTTAAATCTTTCTCTAAGGTAATCTTCAAAGCTTTCTAAGTCTTTAATATCTATCTTATTACTAGAAATTATGTCTAGTGTTAATTTATTACTTCTCTTATATAAGTTTATTTTTTCAATAGTGGCATTTTCTAAATTACTATTGTTATAATCTTTAAAAACCTCTTTTAATACGTTTTGCATTTTTTGTTTAAATCATCCTTTTTTTGTAATTATAAATTTGAAATATTGTAATTAGTATTATTTTTTGCAACAAACCTATTATATAAATTTATGATTTTTCTGTCAATATAAAATGAAAAAAAATGACCGGTATCAATGTTATTAGTTAATAGTATTACTTTTATCTAATAATTCATAAATTACCGATCATTTTGTTTTTCTTTATATTTTTTTAATTAGCTGTTTTTGATTGCTGCTTGTGCTGCTGCTAATCTTGCAATTGGAACTCTGTATGGTGAGCATGATACATAGTCTAGTCCTATTTTATGACAGAATTCTACAGAAGCTGGGTTCCCACCATGTTCTCCACATATTCCTAAGTGAAGGTCTGGTCTTGTTTCTCTTCCTAATTTTGCTGCCATTTGTACTAATTTTCCAACACCTGTTTGGTCTAATTTAGCAAATGGATCTGATTCATATATTTTCTTTGAATAATAATCTCCTAAGAATTTTCCTGCATCATCACGGCTAAATCCAAATGTCATTTGTGTTAAATCGTTTGTTCCAAATGAGAAGAATTCAGCTTCTTTTGCTATTTCATCTGCAGTTAATGCGGCTCTTGGTATTTCTATCATTGTACCTACTAAATATTTTAAGCTAACTCCAGCTTCTTTAATTATAGCATCTGCTGTTGTTGTAACTATGTCTTTTACATATTTTAATTCTTTAACTTCTCCAACTAATGGAATCATTATTTCTGGTTCTACATTTAATCCTTCTTTGTTTACTTGGATTGCTGCTTCTATAACTGCTCTTGTTTGCATTTCTGCAATTTCAGGATATGTTACAGCTAAACGACATCCACGATGTCCCATCATAGGGTTGAATTCATGTAATCCTTCTACAACAGATTTTAATTCTTCAAATGTTAATCCCATTTCTTTTGCTAATGCTCTTATATCTTCATCTTCGTGTGGAACGAATTCATGTAAAGGTGGATCTAAGAATCTTATTGTTACAGGATATCCTTTCATTGTTCTATATAATTCTTCAAAATCTCCTCTTTGCATTGGAAGTATTTTTGCTAAAGCTTTCTTTCTTTGTTCTACTGTTTTAGAAACTATCATTTCTCTAATTGCTGCAATTCTGTCTGGTGCAAAGAACATATGCTCTGTTCTACATAATCCTATACCTTCCGCTCCAAAGTCAAGTGCTTGTTTTGCATCTCTTGGTGTATCTGCATTTGTTCTTACTCTTAATCTTCTATATTTATCTGCCCATCCCATTATTGTAGCAAAATTTCCTGAAACTGATGCTGGAACTGTTTCTATTTTTTCTCCATATACATTTCCTGTTGAACCATCTAATGAAATATATTCACCTTCTGTTACTTTTCTTCCATCTGGTAATGTAAAATATTTTTCATTTTCATTTACAATTATCTCTCCGCAACCTGCAACACAGCATGTACCCATACCACGCGCAACAACTGCAGCATGTGATGTCATACCTCCACGAACTGTTAATACTCCATGGCATACATTCATACCATCTATATCTTCTGGAGATGTTTCAAGTCTTACTAATATTAAATCTTTTTCTCCTGCTTCATGTAATTCTACAGCTCTTTCTGCAGTAAATACTACTTTTCCTGTTGCTGCTCCTGGAGATGCTGCTAAACCTTTTGCAACTATTTTTGCTTCTTTTAATTTAGCTTGGTCAAAGTTTGGATGTAATAGTTGGTCTAATTGTGATGGTTCTACTCTTAGAACTGCTTCTTTTTCTGTAATCATTCCTTCTTTTACAAGGTCCACTGCTATTTGTAATGCAGCATTTGCTGTTCTTTTACCATTTCTTGTTTGTAAGAAGAATAATTTTCCTCTTTCAATTGTAAATTCCATATCTTGCATATCTTTATAATGTTTTTCTAGTAAGTTTGCATATTTGATAAAATCTTCATATGCTTTTGTATTTACTTCTTTTAAAGTTTCAATGCTTTGTGGTGTTCTAATACCTGCAACGACATCTTCACCTTGTGCGTTCATTAAATATTCACCAAATATTTTATTTTCTCCTGTAGCTGGGTTACGAGTAAATGCAACACCTGTACCACAGTCGTCTCCCATATTTCCGAATACCATTTCTTGTACGTTAACTGCTGTTCCCCAATCTCCTGGTATATCATTTAATCTTCTATATGTGATAGCTCTTGGATTGTTCCAGCTTCTAAATACCGCTTTTACAGCTTCTAATAATTGAACTCTTGAATCTTGTGGGAATTCTTCACCTTTTTGTTCTTTATATATAGCTTTAAATTTTGCAACAACATTTTTTAAATCTTCTGCTGTAAGTTCTGTATCTAATTTAACACCTTTAGCTTCTTTTGCTTCATCTAAAGCTGCTTCGAATAATGGCTTTGGTATTTCCATAACAACATCTGAGAACATTTGTATAAATCTTCTGTAGCTGTCGTAAGCAAATCTTTCATTTTTTGCTACTATTCCTTCTAATACTTTGTCATTTAATCCTAAATTTAGTATTGTATCCATCATTCCTGGCATAGATGCTCTAGCTCCTGAACGTACAGATACTAGTAGTGGATTTTCTACATCTCCTAATTTTTTTCCTGTTATTTCTTCTAATTTAGTTAAAGCTGTGAAAATTTCTTCTTCAATTTCTTTATTTACCATTTCTCCATCATCATAATATTTTGTACATGCTTCTGTAGTAATAGTAAATCCTTGTGGAATTGGTAATCCTAAATTAGTCATTTCTGCTAAGTTTGCGCCTTTACCTCCTAATAATTCACGCATATTAGCATTTCCTTCTTTAAAAAGGTAAACATACTTTTTGCCCATAAAAAAACCTCTTTTCTATATTTTTTAAATTTTCTGTATTATTATATATCAAAAAATCGTATAATGCAAACATTATACGATTTTTTTTAATATTTTTTGTTAATGTTCAGACCCAAATTTTCAAATTAGTAGCTCCACGTGTCGGTTGCACTTTTCTTTTCGTGCTTTAGCCTAAGAAAAGAAAATGTCCAATTATAATAAGTCTTTTACTGATTCGCTTATTATTTTATTTACATCTGCAAGCATTATATTAAATCTTACCTCAATGTCGAAGTATTCTTTTATTTTTGCATCTTGAACAAGCATATTATACATTTCTTGTAATTTTAATGTTTTTTCTTCTGACTCTTTGTCTCCTTGGAATGCCATTACTTGTACTTCATATCTTATTTTTTCGAATTCATCTATTTTTTGTTTTAATTCTAAATTTTGGTTTAAACTTTCTTTTGCTTTTTTATATTCTAAGTATTCTTTGCTTTCTTGTATTGCTTTTGCAAGATTATTTGCTTCATCATATACATACATAAAAATTCCTCCTTACGCATATGCCTGTCTTTTATTGAATTTAATTAGTTTTGCAATTTCTGCTTCTCCTTGACCTGCTTTTATTGTTTTGTTTGCAAATTCTTGTTTTATTTGCTTTTGTTGTCTTTCTGCCATTGTCTCACATATTGCTTTTTGATATGTAAAATGTGTATCTTGAGCTATTTTTGCCCAGTTAAATTCATTTTTTACTTTTTGTTTTGCTTTTTTTGTTACCATATCACAAAGCTCTGGTTTTAATAATAATTCTAGTATTGAATCTGCTATTGAATTTGGATTTCCAGCATAACTCTTCATTCCATCTACACCATGTTCTACTATTTCGTTTAGTCCACCTACATCTGACACAACTGTTGGAACACCTGCAAGCATTGCTTCTAACGCTACTATTCCAAATGGTTCATAGGTACTTGGAAACACTGCTACATCTGCACATTTATACATTTTTGAAACTTGTTTTGCATTTAGATATCCTGCAAAACAAACTTTATTTGAAAGTCCCATATATTCTACTTGAGCTTTCAAGTCATCAATCATTCCACCTTTACCTGCAATTACAAGTTTTGCATCATGATACCCTCTTAAAATTTTTGGCATTGCTGAAATTAAATGTTGAACTCCCTTTTCATATACTAGTCTTCCCATAAATAAGATAATCTTTTCATTATCTAAAGCATATTGTCTTCTAAAATCATAATCTTTATCTATTCCTGTATAAGCTGTTGTATTTATTCCATTAGATATTACATTGATTTTCTCAAATGGAAGTCCAAATAGTCTTTGTAATTCATTTTTCATATATTTGCTATTTACAATTACTTCTGAAGATTCATATGTAAGTAGCCATTCTGTGTCATTAACATATCTTTGTACTTCATTATGTATTCCACTATTTCTACCAGCCTCTGTTGCATGTATTGTTGAAACAAGAGGAATTCCAAAGGATTCTTTTAATGTTTTTGCAGCATATGCAACTAACCAATCATGTGCATGAATAACATCAAACTTTCCTTCTTTTTCTATGATTTGGCTTGCTTTTGAAACCAAATTGAAATTAAGTTGCATTATCCAATCTGTAAAATTATTAGGATTTATCATGAAGTTATCTACTCTGTATACATGAACTCCTTTATCATTTTCATAATATGGAACGTCTCCTTCTTTATATGTTACAACATACACATCGTGTCCATCTTTTATTAATCTTTTTGATAAATCATGTACTACTCTTGCAATACCACCTACTATTCTTGGTGGATATTCCCATGTTAACATCAATATCTTCATTTGTTTCCTCCTATAAAATTTTATTTTTTACATCTACATCACATGTATTGTATCTAAATATTTAAAAAAAGTAAACATCTTTTATAAAAATATTTACTTTTTTAGTTTCTAAATAAAAATATTACATTAAATTTTAAAAGCATATCTATAAGCCGGGTTCTGTATTAGACAGTCATTTATCTAGGACATATATTACTATATGCCTCAAGCCACCAATTCAAGAAGATGGCGAGCAGCCTTAGCCTTCTTTATTAGGTGTTGCTCCAGATGGGGTTTACATTGACCCAAACTGTCACCAGTTTGGCGGTGAGCTCTTACCTCACCTTTTCACACTTACCTTTGTATAACAAAGGCGTTTATTTTCTGTTGCACTTTCCTTAAGGTTTCCCTCACTGGACGTTATCCAGCATCATTGCTCTATGGAGCCCGGACTTTCCTCATGTAGACCCTTGCGAGTTTTACACGCGACTATCTGATATGCTCTATATTTTATTTTATATTAATTTTTTAGTAAAGTCAATATCTCATCTATTGTAAAACTATCTTGCTCTCCTGTTTCCATATTTTTAAAAGCTAGCTTTTCAGTTTTTATTTCATCTTCTCCGATAATTATGGCATATGGAACTTTTAATTTGTCAGCATATTTAAATTTTGCTTTTATTTTTTTATTTTCACAATATAGTTCTGTATTTATTCCGTTTTCTCTTAATATATTCGCTACTTTTATTGAATATGAAAAATTTTCTGTCATTGGAATAACAATTACTTTTGAAATAGATTTATTTTCTACTTTTATTAAATTTAATTCATTTAGTACAAAATATAATCTTGAAAGTCCTATTGAAATTCCTACTCCTGGCATTTTTTTATCAGTATAAAAATCTGATAAGTTATTATATCTTCCACCAGAGCAAATACTTCCCATATCTCTATGTCCATCTATAAATGTTTCATATACTGTTCCTGTATAATAATCTAATCCTCTTGCAATTTTTAAATCTATTGCAAAATATTTATCTGATATTCCAAAAGCTTTTAGAAATTGAATTACTTTTTTTAACTCTTCTTTTCCTAAATTAAATTCTGGATTATCAATACCAATATTTTCTAATTTTTCTAATATTTCTAATGGATTTCCATTTATATTAATAAAGTTAATTATCGTATTTATGCTTTCATTATTTAATCCTAAAGTTTTAAGCTCTTTTCTAGTATTTTCTTCTCCGATTTTCTCTAGTTTATCTATAATTCTCATTATTTCTATTTTTTGATTTTCAGCATTAATGCTTTTAAACAAGCCTTCTAGAATTTTTCTATTATTTATAAATATGCAAAATTCATCTAATCCAAGAGCTTTAAACGTATTATAAATTACCATTGGCATTTCTGCATCAAAAAATAAACTTAATTCTCCATCTCCAATAACATCAATATCGCATTGATAAAATTCTCTATATCTTCCTCTTTGTGGTCTTTCCCCTCTATATACCTTACCAATTTGATATCTTTTGAATGGAAAAGTTAATTGGTTATAATGCTCTGCAACATATTTTGCAAGTGGTACAGTTAAGTCAAATCTTAAAGTTAAATCATTTTCACCTTTTTTAAAATTGTATATTTGCTTTTCGGTTTCTCCACCTGCTTTTGCCAATAAGACTTCAGAAGCTTCAATAACTGGTGTATCTATTGGTAAAAATCCGTATTTTTCGTATGTTTTTTGTATTGTTTCTTTCATCTGATTAAATACTATTTGTTCTTCTGGTAGTAGTTCCATAAAACCTGGCAAAGTCTTTGGCTGTACTTTTTCCATTTAAATTCCACTTTCCTTTCGTTCTAATAATTTTGTGCTTTTAATTCTAAGTATATAGGTTCTTCATCTACTATTCTTGTTGGTCTACCATGACCTGGGTAAACTATAACATCTTCTGGTAAAATCATTAATTTGTTTGTAATTGAATTTATAATATCTTCGAAATTACTTGTTGGCAAATCTGTTCTTCCCCATGAACCTTTAAACATTGTATCACCAGAAAATAGCATTTTCTCTTCTTCACAATATATGCATATACTGCCTACAGTATGTCCTGGTGTATGAATAATTTTAAATTCTAAATTTCCTACATGAATTAAATCGCCTTCATTTAGTCTTGATTTATCTTCTATATCAATTCTTTGAATTCCTATATGACTTGTTAAACTAATTTCTGGATCATTTAAACCTTTTTCATCAAATCTGTGTATTAATACTGTTCCACCTGTTTTTGATTTTAATTCATTTACTCCACCAATATGGTCACCATGGCAATGGGTCAAAAGTATATATTTTACTTTTGCTTGTAAGGCATCTAGCATATCAGTTATTTTATTTACTGAACCTCCTGGATCGATTACCATAGTTTCTTTTGTTTCTTCATCTTGCACTATATAACAGTTTACTCCTAAAATGTTTCCTACATTTACTTTAATTCTCTTTAGTATCATTTTATAAATCGCTCCCTAACTTATTCTTCATCCCAGTTATGGAATATTTCTATAACATCATCTAATTCATCTAGTTTTTCAATTATTAATTCCATTTTTCTTTGTCCATTTTCGTCTAATTTAACATATGTATTTGGAACTAGTTGTACATCAGCTTCAACAAAAGTTAAGCCTTCATTTTCCAAGCTTTCTCTTAAATGTGAAAATTCAGCTGGAGCACATGTAATTTCATAATAATCTTCTTCAGATTCTAAATTATCTGCTCCATTATCTAATGCAATTAGCATTAAATCATCTTCTGATAAATTTGTGCTTTCTTTTTCTATTACAATTACGCCCTTTTTCTCAAACATATATGATACACAACCTGTTGTACCAAGATTTCCGCCAAATTTATCGAAGATATGCCTTACATCTGCAGCTGTTCTATTTCTATTGTCTGTAGAAGCATTTACAATAATTGCAACTCCATTTGGTCCATATCCTTCATAAGTTACTTCTTCATAACTTTCATTATTGCCTGCTCCAGCAGCTCTTTTGATTGCACTATTTATTGTATCATTTGGCATATTATTTGCTTTACATTTTGCAATAACATCCTTTAATTTGGAATTACCTGCAGGATCTGGCCCCCCTTGTTTTACTGCCATTAATAATTCTCTTCCTAATTTTGTAAATATTTTCCCTCTTGCACTATCTGCTTTATTCTTTTTTGCTTGAATATTATGCCATTTTGAATGTCCTGACATAGTTCATTCCTCCTTTAATTTTATTCTAAAATATTTTAACACATTTTTTCTAATTTGTGTAGTGTTATTCTTCTATATTTTCATTATTTGTTTTTTCTGTTCCTTGTGGCTCGTTTTCTTCTAACTCTTTTTCATTTGTTTCAGTTTGATTTTCATTAGCTTTTCTAATTAATATAATTGGTGTTGTTTGTTTCCCTTGCCCGGCTGGATTGTCTTTAATCATTCCTAATAACTCTTCTTCTGATTCTGTAATTACATCTGAATATCCTAAAAGCTCCTGTCCTAAATCATTTGCATCAACTATCATTGCTTTAATGCCTAACTTTTCATATATTTCATTACAAACTGCTTTTGGATTTTCTGGCATTTCAATGCCAATATCTCCATATTCTTTCCATACATCTGGGTAAAATCCATCTAATCCGCTTACTTCTTGTCCTACTATTTTATAAAAAACTCCTCTTTTGCCAAACAACTTCGTAAAAGCACTTGCAATAGCAGCATATATACATTTAAATGCTCCCACTTTGTTTATTGCATATTGCATTTTTATGGCTTCACCAACCCCTATTCCTGTTTTAGGATGTGAAGCAAATTTTGATAAAAATTTTGCAAGCCAGCCAACTTTTATTTCTTCTCTTCTTACTACTCTTTTTTGACATAAAGCTATTATTTTCTCGCTTATACTTATTATATCTCCTTCTTCATAAATTGGAGATACATATTTTTGTATAACATCTATATATGATTCTCCTACCTGCACAAAATGTGTTTTTATTGCATGTCTTTTGTATACACTGCCATTTACTGATATTTCTACACTTTTATTTTCATTACTTACAAACTCCATAAAAATCATCCTTTTAAAATTAATTTTTTTCAATATCTACATTATATTTATTTATTACTTTAGTGTCAATACATTTTTACCTTTATTAATCTATTATTGTTACAGTTCAGACTAATTAATATATAATCCGCTCCATCTTGCTGTCGATTGGACTTTTTCTTTTCTTAGGCTAAAGCACGAAAAGGAAAGTGCAACCGACACGTGTAGCTACTAATTTGGAAATTTGGGTCTGAACATTAACCTATTATTTTGTTTATTTTTTTAGTTATGTGGAAAACTATTTTTATGAATCAGATTTTATTTTTAAAAGAATATAAAAAACATAAGTGGAAATATTTTTTAGTATTTACAGCTTGTCTTATTATTATTGTCTCAATATTAATTTATAATTCTTATTTACATGCAGAAAACAATCATACTTTGCGCATTATAGAAAGCAATTATAGTATAATTAGATTATATAGTACTGATAATAACGATGATATTTCATTTACCTTGTCAAATGGCAAGAAAACTACTATTATTGGTAAAATTATAATAGATAAAATTAATTTAAATTATGATATTCTAGAAGATTCTGATGATGATTTTTTAGAAATTTCCATTTGTAAGTTTTATGGGCCTAATCCTAATTTAGTTGGTAATATGTGCCTTGTTGGGCATAACTACGATGATGGCAGATTTTTTAGCAATCTTTTTAAATTACAAATCGGAGATTGCATAAAAATTATAAACAATCTCCGGTTTTGAAAACACATATTATATTTATAGTATATATGAAACTGACGCTAACGATACTTCTTGTTTAAATCAAGAAACATTTGGTCAAAAAGAGATTACATTAATTACTTGTAATAATTTGAATCTTAAAAGATTAATTGTAAAAGCAAGGCAGATTTAATTTATAAAAATATATAAAGTAATACTGCTACTCCTATTATCATCCTATAAACTGCAAATACTTTAAAACTTCCTTTTTGCAAATATTTAAGCAAGAATTTTATAACTATCATTCCTACAATGAAGCTTGTTATAACTCCAATTATAAAAGATATCATTCCTGTCATTGTTGCTACTTTAAAATAGTCTACAAAATCTCCTAATTTAAATATTGTTGCTGCAAGTACTATTGGTCCTGAAAGCATAAATGAATATTTTGCAGCAGCTTCTCTTTTTACTCCAAGCAACCTTCCTGTTGTCATTGTTATTCCAGACCTTGAAACTCCTGGAATAAATGCTAAACTTTGTGACAAACCAATTAAAAATGTTTGCTTAAAACTTAAATCTTGATATTCAGTCTCTGACTTTGATTTTTTATCAACCAAATATAAAATTATACCCATTACAATTAGTGCAATTGCAATTATTACCGGCTTTGTAAGAATATCTTCTGCATAATGGTCTAGTACAAAACCTATTATTCCACCTGGAATTGTTGCAGCAACAATATACCAAAAAATTCTTCCTTCCCCTGTTTTTTTCTTTTTTACTGCCATATTAAAGCCACCGACTATTAATTTTATCCAATCTTTAAAGAAAAATATACCTATTGCAAGTAATGTTCCAAAATGAAGTGCAATATCGAATGAATCCGGTATATTCCATTTAAATAACCATGGTATTAAAAATAAATGTGCTGAGCTTGATATTGGTAGTAGCTCTGTTAACCCTTGAACTATTCCTAAAATTAATGATTGATAAATTTCCATATTATTCCCCTTTTCATATTATATCTTCTAATGTTTCTTTTATATATTTTGCAGCAGTATATGGTGCAACTCTTCCAGGTAATCCGAATGCTAAAATTGCTTTTATATTTTTTTGTTTTGCATATTCAAAGTCTACTCCACCTGGTTTTGATGCTAGGTCAATAATTATAGCATCACTTGCCACATATTCTAACATATTTTTATCTAAAATCAAATGCGGAATTGTATTAAAAATATATTTACATCTAGGCAAATACTCTTTTAAACTCTTTATATCTACCATATTATATCCATAAGCATTTATATATGCTAAGTCTTCTTTTTTCCTTGCTTCAACATATACATTTGCACCAATTCCTACTAGCATTTTAGATAAAACTTTTCCTATTCTGCCAAAACCCAACACTATTGCATTATTTCCATGAATTGTTTCTTCAGATTCTTCCATTGCAACTTGTATTGCTCCTTCTGCTGTTGGTATTACATTTAAAATAGTTAATTTTTCGTTATCTAATATATCATATAATTTGCAATTATTTGTATTTGCCAAATCATATATTTCTTGTTTTACTGCACCTACAATAATTTCTTTTCCTACTGCTTTTTCAAATAAATTTTTTATACTTATTGGTTCTTTTGCAAATGGTGCATTAAGATATTTGTCATCTTTTGAAAATGGAATAGCTGAAATTATTTTTCCATCATCTAATTTTAATCTTTCTTCTTTAATTATATTATTGTTCTTGAAATCATAGTTTTCAAGTCCATAAGTATGAATAATATATCCTTCCTGCGCAAACATTTCAGCTAATTTTGCACTTCTTAAATCTCCTCCTGCAAAAAACAATTCTTTTTTTAGCATAATATCATCTCCTTCTTGATAATATTATGCTAAGTTTTTTTAGTTATTCTCTTACCTGTTTACTAAATTCTTTATTATAATTTTCAATACATTTTGCTATTATTTCTTCTGCCTCTTTATGACCAAATACTTCTTCTATTGAAGTTTGCTTATTTTCTAATTGTTTGTATACGATAAAAAAATGTCTAATCTCTTCAAAAAGATGAACAGGTAATTCAGATATATCTTTATATCCATTTAAAAATGGGTCTTTTTTAGCTACTGCAATGATTTTCTCATCTTTTTGCTCATTATCTACCATATTTAATATTCCTATTGGATAACATTCAACAAGTGTTAATGGAGCTATTTCTTCTTGGCATAAAACCAATACATCTAAAGGATCATCATCTTCTGCTAATGTTCTTGGTATAAATCCATAATTTGCAGGATAGTGTGTTGCTGTATATAATACTCTATCTAATTTTAACATTCCTGTTTCTTTATCTAATTCATATTTGTTTTTTCCACCCTTAGAAATCTCTATTACACTTATAAAGTCATTTTTTGTGATTCTTGTCTTCGAGATATCATGCCATATATTCATATATATAATCCTCCTTAGATTTATTCTTTTCCATTTATTTTTAATAATTTAAATATTTCAACAATTATAACTGGCGTAACTACAAGTAATATTGTTTCTAGTAAATGTTGCTTTGGTAAAAGTACTAAATTAAATATGTCTCTTAATTTTGATGTAAATAGTATTACAAACATTAATGATGCTGATACTAAATTTGCTAATATTAATGTCATATTGCTAAATATTCCTGTTTTAAATATTGATTTTTTATTATCTCTTACATTAAATACATTTACTAGCTCTGAAAATGCAAGCACATAAAATGCCATTGTTTGCCCTGTTTTTACCTTTTCTTCTGCAGATACTCCTTCTGTAGATAATCCTATTATAAATGCTGCAAGTGTTATTAAACCAATTATTATACCTTGGTATATTACTCTCCAAGTCATTCCTTTTGTAAAGATTCCTTTTTTTGATTTTAAAGGTTTTCTTTCCATTATATCTTTAGCAGGTGGATCTACTGCAAGTGCTAATGCTGGCAATGAATCTGTTACTAAATTAATCCATAATATGTGAATTGGGAGAAGTGTTTCTATTAATGCTATATCTATATTAAAAGCTTTTGAAAGCAACGGAGTTATTAATATTGCAAGGAATAATACTATAATTTCTCCGATATTGCTTGACAACAAGAATTGTATTGCTTTTAAAATGTTGTCATATATACGTCTTCCTTCCTCAACTGCAGCAACAACTGTTGTAAAATTATCATCAGTAAGAATTACATCTGCGGCTTCTTTTGCCACATCAGTTCCTACAACTCCCATTGCACAACCTATATCTGCAGTTTTTAGTGATGGTGCATCATTTACTCCATCTCCTGTCATGGCAACTACTTCTCCATTTGCTTGCCAAGCTTTTACAATTCTTACTTTATGTTCTGGACTTACTCTTGCATATACAGAATATTGTCTAATATTTTTGATTAATTCTTCATCACTTATTTCATCTAATTCTAATCCTGTAATTGCTTCTTCATCTTTTTCTAAAATACCTAAAGATTTTGCAATTGCAATTGCTGTAATTTTATGGTCTCCTGTAATCATTACAGTTTTTATTCCTGCAGATTTACATTTTTTTACTGCATCTTTAACTTCTAATCTTGGTGGATCTATCATTCCGCACATTCCTATATATGTTAAATTAGCTTCTATATTTTCCATTTCCTCTTTAGTTGGTTTATGGTCTAATTCTTTATATGCCATTGCAAGTACTCTTAAAGCATCTTTAGCCATAGAAGTATTTATTTCTCTTACATCTTTTTTAAAGTTTCCGATATCTTCTTTTATCTCACCGTCTTGAAGATATGAATTACAAATAGATAAAATTTCATCTACTCCACCCTTTGTATAAACTATATATTTATCATTTGATTTATTTACTGTTGTCATAAGTTTTCTTTCTGAATCGAATGGTATTTCATCTACTCTTTCATAGCTTGTATAAATTGCTGGATTGTAATTTAATTTAAATCCTAAATCTACTAACGCGGTTTCTGTAGGGTCTCCTGTGAGCACATTATCTTTTGAAACTTTAGTATCATTGCACAACATACAAGTATATATTAATTTATTTAAATCTTCATCATCTAAATCTCTCTTATATTCATCTACATTAATAACTTTATTATTGTAATATATCTTTTTAACTGTCATTTTGTTTTGAGTTAAAGTACCAGTTTTATCTGAACAAATAACAGTTGCTCCACCTAATGTTTCTACTGCTGGCAATTTTTTTACAATTGCATTTCTCTTAACCATTCTTTGAACACCTATTGCAAGAACTATTGTAAATACTGCAGGTAATCCCTCTGGAATTGCAGCTACTGCTAAACTTACAGCTGTCATAAACATTTCAATAGGTTCTTTGCCATAAGCTACGCCAACTATAAATATTATAGCACATATTACAAGCGCTACTATTCCTAATGTTTTTCCTAATTTATCTAATTTTTCTTGAAGTGGAGTTTGTTGCTCCTCTGTATTATTAATTATATCAGCAATTTTACCTACTTCTGTATTCATACCAGTTTCAACAACAACACCTTTTCCTCTTCCATATGTTGCTAAGCTTGATGAAAATAGCATATTTAATCTGTCGCCTATTCCTACTTTGTCATCATCAATTTTTGCTGCCATTTTCTCTACTGGCAAAGATTCTCCTGTTAAAGCAGCTTCTTGAGTTTTAAGATTTATTGCTTCTATAATTCTTAAGTCTGCTGGTATGTAATCTCCTGTTTCTATAACAACAATATCTCCTGGAACTAAGTCTTTAGACGGAATTACTTCTAATTTACCATTTCTAATTACTTTAGCAACATGGCTGCTCATTTTTTGAAGAGCTTCTAGTGACTTTTCGGCCTTATTTTCCTGTATTACACCTATTATAGCATTTACAGTTATTACAATTAAAATAATAATTGTATCTGCAATTCCTTCTCCTTGTGAAATTCCAATTACTCCCGAAATTATGGCAGATATTATTAAAATAATTATCATAAAATCTTTAAATTGCTCCAAGAATTTTATAAAAATATTTTTTTTGCGTTTAGCTTTTAACTCATTTAAACCATACTTTTCTTGCCTTTTTTTTACTTCTTCAATAGTTAAACCGTTATCTACATTTGTTTCTAATTCTTTTAATGTTTCATCAACTGATAAATTAAACCAATTCATTCAAACATTCTCCTTTCTTATCAAAAAAGACTTTTAAAGAAATTGGATGATTTCTTTAAAAGTCTTGCTTACCTTTTTATAGGTTTACTAACCAGATATTTATCGATATTGTTGATTAGTATATTTTTAAGCTACTCCCTCTTAAACTTTAATTATTTTATCATTTGTTAAAAACAAATGCAAGAGATTTTAATATTTTTTTATAGACAAAATGTTAAGACCCCAATTTTCAAATTAGTAGCTCCACGTGTCGGTTGCACTTTTCTTTTCGTGCTTTGTTTTTGTCTATTTTATTCTTCTTGATAATATGTCGTTCCTAGCATTTTGTCTGGTAGATATTGTTGCTCTACATAGTGGTTTGGATAATCATGTGGATATTTATAACCTACACCATAATTAAATTGTTCCATTCCTTTTGCGACATTGTTTCTTAAATGCATTGGTATTTCCCCAGTATCTCCATTTCTTACATCTTTTAATGCTTTGTCTATTGCCAAATACGCTGAGTTGGATTTTTTTGAAGTTGCAACATAGATGGCTGCTTCTGAAAGTATTATCCTTGCCTCTGGCATTCCCACTACAGTCGTTGCCTGAAGTGCGCTATTTGCAACGACTAATGCTTGTGGATTTGCAAGTCCCACTTCTTCTGCTGCTGCAATCACTATTCTCCTTGCTAAAAATACTGGGTCTTCTCCTGCTTCTATTGCTCTTGCTAAATAAAATACTGTTGCATCTGGGTCACTACCTCTCATTGATTTTATAAATGCACTTATATTATCAAAATGGGCATCTCCACCTTTGTCAAACATTATTCTTTTTTTGCCCAAACTTTCTGCTGCAATTTCATCTGTTATTGTTATATAACCATCTTTGTCTACAGGTGTTGTGAGAACAGCTATTTCTAATCCATTTAAAGCCACTCTTACATCTCCTGATGACAATTTTGCAATTGTTTTTAAAGTTTCATCTTTTATTTTTATATTATAACTTTTTAATCCTTCTGGATTACTTAGAGCATTTTTTAAAATTGTATAAACATTTTCTTCAGTTAACGGACTTAACTTTACTACCATTGACCTTGAAATTAATGCTTTATTAACTTCAAAATATGGATTTTCTGTTGTTGCGCCAATTAATATTACTGTACCATTTTCTACATAAGGAAGTAAAGCATCTTGTTGTAATTTATTAAATCTATGTATCTCATCAATAAATAATATACATTTTCCTGAAGGATTGAGGATAGGATTTTTTGCTTCGTCAACAGTTTTTTTTATGTCAGAAACTCCTGCTGTTACTGCATTTAAGTGAACAAATTTTGCTTTAGTAGTATTGCTTATTACTTTCGCAAGTGAGGTTTTTCCACATCCTGTTGGTCCCCATAAAACTATGCTAGATAATCTATCTGCAACTATTGTTCTATATAGTATTTTATTTTTACCTAAAACCTCCTCTTGCCCAACAAATTCTTCTAATGTTTTAGGTCTTACTCTATATGCAAGTGGCTTTGTTAAATCCATAGTCAACCAAATTTCACTTCCTTCGAAACCCTAGTTTAAAAATATGATAATGCTGCTTTTATAATTTCTTCTACAGTCATTTTAGAACTATCAAATTTTCCTAAGATTTTTTCTACTTCTTTTTTATTGTAACCAAGTACTTGTAGTGCTGCAAGTGCTTCTTCATTTATCTCTTGTTTTGAAACTACTTCTTCTGTTTTTTCATCTTTTTCAATTGCTTGTTCTGTTTTTAATTTATCTTTTAATTCTAATATTATTCTTGCTGCTGTTTTATTTCCAATTCCTGGCACTTTTGTTAATTTACTAGTATCATTTGAAATAACAGATATTGCAAATTCTGAAGGAGATATTGCTGATAGCATTGTTATTGCTGATTTTGCTCCAATACCACTTACTGAAAGTAATAGTTCAAACATTCTGAGTTCTTCATTTGTTGTAAATCCATAAAGACTGATGTTATCTTCTCTTACATAATAATAAGTATATACTTTTACAATATTTCCAATTTCATCAAGAGTTTCTATTCCTTTTTGAGACATAAATATTTTGTAGCCTACTCCATTTACATCTATTACAACATAGTTATTCGTTTTTATCTCTAAACTTCCCTTTATATATGCAAACATTTAAAGGTTTCCTCCTATTCTACAGTAACTGATTTTGCTAAATTCCTTGGTTTATCAACATCTAATTTCTTTTCTACGGCAATGTTGTATGATAATAACTGTAATGGGATTATTGCAAGTATTGGTGATAAAAATTTATTTGTTTCTGGTATTTTAATCAACTCTTCAAATCCTTTTTTTTCGATATTTTGATTTGTTATTAATAAAATTTTAGCACCACGAGTTATAACCTCTTGAACATTACTTAACGATTTTTCTACTAAATCTTTATCTGTAATTACAGAAACAACAGTAATGCCATTATCTATCAAGGCAATTGGTCCATGTTTTAGTTCTCCTGAAGCATAACCTTCTGAATGAATATATGTTATTTCTTTTAATTTTAATGAACCTTCTAAGCAAACAGGATAATCTATTCCTCTTCCTAAGAAGAATACATCTTTTTCGTTATATATTTTTTTAGCAAATTCTTTTATTCTTTCTGCAACTTTTAAAGTTTCTTCTATTTTTTCTGGCATACTTAATAGACATTTTTTCAATTCTTCAATTTCGTTTTTTGAGGATGTGCCTAATATTTCTGCGAAGTGCATTGCCATAATAGTAAGCATTGTTATTTGAGAAGTATATGCTTTTGTTGAAGCAACAGCTATTTCTGGACCTGCATGAGTATAAACAGAATAGTCTGCTTCTCTTGTAATAGAACTTCCTATAACATTTGCAACAGCAATAGTTTTTGCGCCTTTGCTTTTAGCAAGCTTTAATGCTGCAATAGTATCTGCTGTTTCTCCGGATTGGCTAATATATATTGCTAAGGTTTTTTCGTCTATTAGTGGGTTATTATATCTAAATTCTGAAGCAACTTCAACTTCTACAGGAATATTACATAAATGTTCAATTGTTTTTCTTGCTGTTAATCCAGCATACATTGCTGTACCACAAGCTACAATGTATATTTTGTTTATAGTTTTTAAATATTCCCTCTCTAATTCTAAGCCTTCTATTTCTATTTTGTCATTATCTAAAGTAGTACCAATTGTCTCTCTAACAGCTCTTGGTTGTTCATATATTTCTTTTAGCATAAAATGTGGAAATCCATCTTTTTCAGCATCTGAAGAATCCCATTTTATTTCCTTGGTTTCTTTTTTGATTGGCTCTAAATTTTTGTTGTAAAAATCTACTCTATCTTTATAAATATAAGCAAACTCGTAATTATCTAAGAAATATATATTTCTTGTATATGGAAGTATTGCTGGTATATCTGATGCTATATAATTTTCATTTTCTCCCTTTCCTATAATTAATGGGCTATCTTTTCTTATAACAATCATTTCATTTGGTTTTTCTTTTGATATAACTTCAATTGCAAAGCTTCCCATTAAATCCATACAAGCATTTCTAATTGCTCTTAAAAGTGCTTTGCTATCTTCTTTTTTTTCTTTTAAATAATAATAATTAATTAAATTTGGAATTACCTCTGTATCTGTCTCAGATATAAATGTATAACCTTCATTTTTCAATTTTTCTTTTAGTTCTTTATAATTTTCTATAATACCATTATGTACTACTGCAAAACATTTGTCTTTATCAGAATGTGGATGTGAATTAATTGCAGATGGTTTTCCATGAGTTGCCCATCTTGTATGTGCAATACCTATTCCACTATTTAAACTCTCCATTCCATCTATCTTAAGTAAATTTTTAACTCTCCCTTTGTCTTTTAAAGTCACAATTTCATTGTTTTCTATAACAGCAATTCCTGCTGAATCATAACCTCTATATTCTAATTTTTCTAATCCTTTTATCAATATTGGTGCCGCTTTTTTGTCGCCAATATATCCTACTATTCCACACATAGTCTTCCTCCTTATTATTAATAAAGTTTACATTTGTTTGGAAAATATTTATATCACTTAGCATTATATTTGTTCTAATATTGCTATTAGTTTTTGATAATGCTTATGGCAGTGATAGTGCCATAGAATCATCCGCCGAATATTTCGATAAATTCTAACCTCGTCAACAGTGGGTTCCCTTAAAATCACTGTCCTGGCGCTTAAAAATCTCTACTCCTTTCTTCATATTTTACATATTTTCCTAACTTATTCTATTATATTACACTAAATGTCGAAAATAAGCAAGTCCTTTCAAAAAAATATCTGCCATGGTAAACATTTTCAAACATGTCAATGGGGACGGAGATTTTTGACAGTTTTTTTGCTATAACAATCAACAATATTTAAAAAAATACAAAAACTGTCAAAAATCTCCGTCCCCATTGACACCATTGACATTCACCATTAATTATTTAATTTTAATTAATTTAAAGTTTAAATAATCTGAACTAATTAGTTTAAATTCAATTCCTTGGATTTCACCTTGCACGGCTTCTTTGTGTGATTCTTTTCCGTGTATGTGTCCATAGAAACAATGTTTTACATTATATTTTTTCATTGTTTCTATGAAATTTAAGTCTTTTTCTTCATAGCTGTTAAATGGTGGATAATGCATACATACAATTATTTCTTTATCTCCAAATCTTGAAATTCCGATCCTTTATAGAATTTTTTAATCGCATATTTTCTCTTCTTAAAATTTTTTCTGCTCTTTCTTCTTGTTCCGACCAACCTCTTGTACCTGCTACTATTGTATTCTCAATAAGATAGCTATTATTATATAAAAAATCAATATTCTTAAAATCATTGATTTCTAAATATTCTCTCATCTTTTTTAGGCTTGTCCACCAATAGTCATGATTTCCTTTTAGAAGTATTTTTTTACCTGGCAAATTGGATAAATACTTAAAATCACAATATATTTCATCTAAAGTCATACCCCATGAAAAATCTCCAGGTACAAGTACAGTATCTTCAGCTTTTACTTGTTTTATCCAATTTTTTTTTATTTTTTCTTCATGATTTAGCCAATTTTTTCCAAAGATGTCCATTGGTTTATCTTGTCCTATGGCTAAATGTAAATCTGCAATTGCAAAAATACTCATAAAAATAATCCTTTCTCTGATTTAGCCAATTTTTAAATTTGGAATAGCATTAAGGTTTAATCCTGCTACATTTCCATCTAAATATTTGTAGTATGCAGCAC
The DNA here is from genome assembly GCA_004553715.1 of Clostridiales bacterium. Classification (GTDB taxonomy): domain Bacteria; phylum Bacillota; class Clostridia; order TANB77; family CAG-508; genus SFKP01. Next base: position 14,967 of record SFKP01000002.1, on the reverse strand, counting down.
TTGCTATCATTGCTGCATTATCTGTACATAATTTTAATTCTGGATAATATATTTTGATATTTTCTAACTTAGAAAATTCTTGTCTTATATATGAATTTGCTGAAACTCCACCAGCTAATACTATTTTATCCACTTTATTATTTGTTTTACTATTTATTTTTTCTATTGCTAATTTTGTGTTTTCAACAAGCATTTCTGTTGCAGTTTTTTCAAAACTAGCGCATAAATCAGCTTTATTTAAATTTGGATTTTTATGATTTAAATTTATAACTGCTGTTTTTATTCCACTAAAACTAAAGCTTAAGTCCTCCATATTGGTTTTTGGCAAATTATATACAGGTTTTCCATTTTTTGCTAAAGCATCTACTTTAGGCCCACCCGGATATCCTAATCCTACTACTCTTGCTACTTTATCAAAAGCTTCACCGATTGCATCATCACGGGTTTTAGCTATTATTTCAAAAGATGAATAATCTTTTACATATACCAAATGAGTATGTCCTCCTGAAATTATTAAACATAGAAATGGCGGTTTTAAATCCTTGTGGGTTATATAATTTGCTGCAATATGTCCTTCTATATGGTTTACAGCAACAAGTGGCTTTTTGCTAGCATAGCTCAATCCCTTTGCATAGGATACTCCAACAAGTAATGCACCAACTAATCCTGGTCCATAAGTACATGCAACAACATCTATGTCTACTAAAGTCATTTTTGCTTCTTTTAGCGCTCGCTTTGTACATTGATTTATAACCTCTGTATGACATCTTGATGCAATTTCTGGCACAACTCCTCCATATAAAGTATGTATATCTATTTGAGAATTTATTATATTAGAATAAACCTCTCTACCGTTTTTTACAATCGATACTGAGGTTTCATCACAACTTGATTCAATTCCTAAAACTGTTATATTTTTCATATTTACCTTCTTATTTTATAAAAAGTCCTAATATTAACTCAGCAATCCAGCTTAATCCGTTAATTACTCCTGTAAATAGTGGTTGCAATAGTTTTGATGATAATCCTGTTAGCCATATTAACATAAATACAAGATAAAATATTGTTTGATTATCATAAAACCACTGTTTTGCCTTATATGGTAGGAAATGTGTTAAAACTTTTGATCCATCTAATGGTGGTAATGGTATTAGATTAAACACTCCTAGTCCAACATTAATGCTTATTGCATAAGTTAAAATCATATATATTGCTCCATACATATTTGCTGTTAATCCATTTAATGCACCTGTTGCATGTAAAATACCAACTATAAGTAGTAATATAAAAGCAAGTATAAAATTTGCTATAGGTCCTGCTATTGCGACAATAGCTTCTGCTTTTGATATAGAGTATTTTCCATTAAAATTTCTTGAATCTATTTCTACTGGTTTTCCCCAACCAAAACCTGCTAGTATTAAAAATATAAAGCCAAATGGATCAATATGTTTTATTGGATTTAATGTCACTCTTCCTTGTTCTTTTGGGGTTTCATCCCCTAATTTAACTGCTACAAATGCGTGTGCCCATTCGTGAAATGTTATTGCAAGCAATACTCCTGGTAACGTAAACAAAAGTATTAAAATTCCACTTGTTCCTTCACTTAAAACTTTTAGCACTAAAAAAATCACAAGTACTTGTAACACTGTTTTTTTATTTAATCCTCCAAACATATAAAAATCTCCTTTACTTTTTTTTGATATTATATCATATTTCTTTTAAATAGCAAATTATATTTTATTTTTTTTAACAAAATATGAACTTTTTTCTTGAAGTCCATTAAATCCTACTTGTCTTAATATTTCATAGGTAATTATTGCAACAGAATTTGAAAGATTAAGAGATCTTAAAGTTGGAAGCATTGGTATTCGTATTGTTTTTTGATTCAAATATTTTTCTAAAAGCCACTCTGGCAAACCTTTAGTTTCTTTGCCATATAAAACAAAGACCTCATCCATCTTAGAATAATCAATATCAGTGTATTTAGTTACTCCTTTTGTTGTCGCAAAAAACATATTATTTTTTTCAGGGGTATATTTCTTTAAAAACACTTCTAGAGATTCATGTTCTTCAATATCTAATTTGTCCCAATAATCTAATCCTGCTCTTTTTAAAGTTTTATCATCTATTTTAAATCCTAGAGGATGCACCAAATGCAACTTTGCACCTGTAATTGCACATGTTCTTGCAATATTTCCTGTATTTTGTGGTATTTCTGGTTCTACCATTACTATATTTAATTTCATTTTTTCTCCTTCTCTTATGCAAAAATAGATGTAATGGGTTACATCTATTTTTAACAAATATACATAAACTAATTTAATGGTTTCATTGTTGGAAATAGTAATACATCTCTAATTGATGCACTATCTGTTAAAAGCATTATTAATCTGTCTATTCCTATTCCTAATCCTCCTGTTGGTGGCATTCCATATTCTAGTGCTTGAACAAAATCATCATCCATATCGTTTGCCTCTTCATCTCCAGCTTCTTTTTGTTTCACTTGGGCTAAAAATCTTTCATATTGATCTATTGGATCATTTAATTCTGAATATGCATTTCCATATTCACGTCCACCAATAAATACTTCAAATCTTTCTACTAATCTTGGATCACTTGGTTTTCTCTTTGTAAGTGGAGATACCTCTACTGGATAGTCTATTATAAATGTTGGTTGAATTAAAGTTTCTTCTACTCTTTCTTCAAAAACTAAATTTATAACATTTCCTCTTTCTAAAGTTCCATCTATTTCTATTCCTATTTTTCTTGCAGCATCAGATGCTTCTTCATCTGTATTTAGAATGTTAAAATCTATACCTGTTACTTCTTTTATGCTATCAATCATAGATATTCTTTTCCAATTTGGTGTTAAATCTATTGGAGTTCCTTGATATGTAATTTTTGTTGTTCCTAATACTTTCTGTGCTACTGTTGATATTATTTCCTCTGTAATGTCCATCATATCATTATAATCTTGATATGCTGCATATAACTCTATGCTTGTAAACTCTGGATTATGTTTTATTGAAATTCCTTCATTTCTAAACATTCTTCCCATTTCATATACTCTATCAAATCCACCTACTATCAATCTTTTTAAGTATAGTTCATTTGCAATTCTTAAATACATATCCATATTTAATGTATTGTGGTGTGTTATAAATGGTCTTGCTGCTGCTCCACCTGCTATAGTATTTAATATTGGAGTTTCCACCTCCACATATCCTTTATTATCTAACACATTTTTTATTTCTTTTATAATTTTACTTCTTATCATAAAAGTATCTTTTACTTCAGGATTCATTATTAGGTCCACATATCTTTGTCTATATCTTAATTCTGTGTCTTTTAAGCCATGAAATTTTTCTGGTAATGGTCTTAATGATTTTGTAAGTAAAACTACTTCTTTTGCATGTATAGATATTTCTTCTGTTCTTGTTTTAAATACAAATCCTTTTATTCCAATTATATCTCCTATATCATATGTTTTAAATTCTGCATAGCTTTCTTCTCCAAGGTCATTGATGCTTACATAACTTTGAATTTTTCCTTCTGCATCTTGTATTGTGCAAAAAGAAGCTTTTCCCATTATTCTTTTTGCCATAATTCTTCCTGCAACAGAAACATCTTTTCCTTCTAATTCATCATAATGATCTTTTATATTTTGACTTAAATGCGTTCTATTATATTTTGTTATTTTAAAAGGGTCTTTTCCTGCTTTTTTTAACTCCTCTAACTTTTCTTTTCTTATAGCTATTAAATGATTTTCATCTAATTGCTCATTTACATTGTTCTCCTCCATAATATACCCCTTTCGTATTAAAAATATTGTGATATTTACTATATAAATACCACAATATTATATATTGAAAATTTGATTAAGTCAACCTTTATGAGATTTTTTTGTATGAGAAAGGTTACAGTTTGCTGTCGGTTGGACATTTTCTTTTCTTAGGCTAAAGCACGAAAAGAAAAGTGCAACCGACACGTGGAGCTACTAATTTGAAAATTTTGGTCTGAACATTCTTGATGGATGTAGGACGTCATTTTTAAGCTGGTGTTTTATTTCTTATTTTAACTCCATCTTCAAAATCATATCTCTTTCCAAATTTTATTCCATTTATTTTCTTTTGAATTTCAATTATTATAATTGGAAGTATTGATATTGTAATTGTTATTAACCATTCTATTTTTGTAAGAGAAACTAGTTTAAATACTTTGGCAAATTTAGGTATTATAGCAACAATTACTTGTATAAATACTCCTAAAGCAAAGCTCCCTAATAAGAATTTATTTTCAAATAAATTTTTGTTTAAAATTGATTCTTCACTTTTTATGTTAAAACTATGTACTAACTCTAGCAATCCTAATGATACAAATGACATTGTTCTTCCTACTTCTAATCCATAATATTTATTGCCAATGCTAAATGCCATTAAACCAAGCATTCCTATCATTATGCCTTCTGTTATGATTTTTCCCCATAGTCCATCTGAAAACAATCCTTTTTTTGAATCTATTGGCTTTCTTTTCATTATGTTTTTTTCTGGACGTTCCAAACCTAATGCTATTGCAGGTAATGAATCTGTTACTAAATTAATCCATAATAGCTGTATTGCCAAAAGTGGCGATTTGAAACCTAAAACTAGCCCCATAAATATTATTACTATTTCTCCAATATTTGTCGAAATTAAAAAATGTATCGCTTTTCTTATATTATCATATATATTTCTTCCCTGTTTTACAGCTTCTACTATTGTTACAAAATTATCATCTGCCAAAATCATATCTGCTGCATTTTTTGCAACATCTGTTCCGGTTTTGCCCATTGCGATTCCGAATATCTGCATTTTTTAAAGCTGGGCTATCATTTACTCCATCTCCTGTCATTGCTACAACAGCGCCATTTTTTTGCCAAGCTTTTACTATTCTTACTTTATGCTCTGGGGTCACTCTTGCAAACACAGAATATTTTTTTATATCTCTGCCGTAATTCCTCATCTGTCATTTTATTTAGTTCTGCTCCTGTTATTGAGTCATCTTTTGATCCTAAAATATTTAATTCTTTTGCAATAGCTGTTGCTGTTGCAATATGGTCTCCTGTTATCATAACTGTTTTTATACCTGCTCTTTTACATGTATAAACCGCTTCTTTTACACCTTCACGAGGCGGATCAATCATTCCAATAAGTCCTACAAAGTTTAAGTCCTTTTCTAATTCTTCTTGAATATCACTAGGCATTTTATTTATATCTTTATATGCAACAGCAATTACTCTTAAAGCTCTACTTGCCATTTCTAGATTTTGTTTTTGAATTTTCCCGTTTATCTACATTTTTACATTTATCTAACAACACATCTGGTGCACCTTTTGTAATTACTCTATAACCTGTATCTATTTTATGTATTGTTGTCATCATTTTTCTATTTGAATCAAAAGGGATCTCATTTATTCTTGGCATTTGGTTATATAATTTATCCTTATTTTGTCCTAATTTTAAACCATAATTTACAATAGCTACTTCTGTAGGTTCTCCTTGTACAATAATTTCATTGTTATTTTCTAAAATCTCGCAATCTGTACACATTGAGCTTAGCCTACTTAAAAATATTTCATCTTTTGTTTTTGTTTCTACTACCTTCATTTTATTTTGTGTTAATGTACCGGTTTTATCTGAACATATAACTGTACTACTTCCGAAGAGTCTCTACTGCCGGTAGTTTTCTAATAATGCTATTTTTTTTTGCCATACGAGTCACTCCAATTGATAGCATTATTGTAACAATGGCAGGTAATCCTTCTGGAATTGCAGCTACTGCTAAACCTACTGATGTCATAAACATCTCCACTGGCTCTATTTTCTTAAACAAACCAACTACAAATATTATTAAACATATTACAAGGCATGTCGTTCCAAGTATTTTACTAACTTGGTTTAATTTCTTTTGTATTGGCGTTTCTGGAGCTTCATTTTCCATTATCATATTTGCAATTTGACCTACTTTGGAATTCATTCCTGTTTCGACCACAACTGCTTTTCCATGTCCATTTACTATAGTTGTTGTCATAAATACCATATTTTTCATATCTCCAAGTGATATGTCTTTTGCCAATACTATATCTGCTGTTTTTAAAACAGGTTCAGTTTCTCCGAGTTAAGCTTGCTTCTTCCACTTTTAAATTATATGTTTCTATAAGTCTTGCATCAGCTGGAACAAAATTTCCTGCTTCTAAAATAATAATATCTCCTACTACTATTCCTTTTGCATCTACTTCTATTACTTTCCCATCTCTTAATACTTTTGCTTTAGGAGCAATCATTTCTTTTAATGCTTCAATTGCTTTTTCTGCTTTTGCCTCTTGTATCACTCCAAGAATTGCATTAAAAATTACAATTCCTATAATTATTATTGAATCTATGTAGTCATTTTCTCCTTGTACAAAAGATATTACAGCAGAAATGATTGATGCTATAATTAAAATGATAATCATATAATCATTAAATTGTTTTAAAAATTTTGTAAAAATTGATTCCTTTTTCTTGTCTTTTAACTCATTTTTACCATATTGTTCTTCTCTAAAGATTACCTCTTTTTCTCTCAATCCATACTGTTTATTAGTCTTGAGCCTTTCTAATATTTCTTCTACAGAAAAATTTTGCCACATATATTACACTCTCCTTTTAAATGTAATATATGTGGCTTGTACTTTTTTATTACTTGTTTTTTAATATAAAGTTCCAACTATCTTTACACATTTCTTCTAATCCCTTTGTTGCAACCCAATTCATTTCTTTTTTTGCTTTGTTTACATCTGCAAAGCAGCTTGCTATATCTCCAGGTCTACGATCCCCTATTTTATAATTTACTTTTACATTATTTACTTTTTCAAATGTTTTTACCAATTCTAAAACAGAATATCCCCTTCCCGTACCCAAATTATATATTTGTACTCCTGAGTTTTCTCTTATTTTTTTTAATGCTGATAAATGGCCCTTAGCTAAATCTACTACGTGTATGTAATCTCTTACTCCTGTGCCATCTTCTGTGTCATAATCATTTCCGAAAACAGTTAATTCATTATATTTTCCTACTGCTACTCTTACTATATATGGCATAATATTATTTGGTATTCCGTTTGGGACTTCACCAATCAAACCACTTTTATGAGCTCCTATTGGATTAAAATATCTAAGTATTGCAACTCTAAAATCTTTATCAGCAACATTTACATCCTGCAGAATTTGTTCTATCATTAATTTTGTTGCTCCATAAGGATTTGTTGTAGATAATGGGAAGTCTTCTTTTATTGGCAAAGTTTTTGGATTTCCATAAACTGTAGCAGATGAACTAAATACTATTTTTTTGCAATTATATTTTTTCATTACTTTCAATAAGTTAAGTGTCCCTGTTATATTGTTATTGTAGTATTCTATTGGTTTTTCTACTGATTCTCCTACTGCTTTTAATCCTGCAAAATGAATTACTTCATCAATGTTGTTTTCTTCAAAAACCTTATCTAATGCGTTTTCATCTAATAAATCTACTTTGTAAAATTTAAAATCTTTTTTTGTTATTTGTTTAATCTTATCTAGAACCTCTGGTGAACTATTGCTAAAGTTATCTAAAATTATTATATTCTCTCCTGTATCTAACAATTCTACTGCAGTATGGCTTCCTATATAGCCTGCTCCACCTGTTACTAAAATTGACATATTTTTTCCTCCTTTATTTTGCTTCTAGCCAATTTGTACCTACAGATAATTCTGCAATTAATGGTACTTTTAAAGTTATAACATTTTCCATTTCATTTTTCAATATATTTTTTACTTGTTCTATTTCTTCTGGCACTGCTTCTATAAGTAATTCATCATGTACTTGTAATAGTAGTTTTGATTTTAATTTTTGCTCTTTTAATTTTTTATATACATTTATCATTGCTATTTTCATTATATCTGCTGCTGTTCCCTGTATTGGAGTATTCATCGCAACTCTTGAACCGAACTGCCTTACCATATAATTATTAGATTGTAATTCTGGCACATATCTTCTTCTTTTATATAGTGTTTCTACATATCCTTTTTCTTTTGTTTTGTCTACTATATCTTGCATAAACTGCTTTATTCCACTATATTTTTCTAAATATTGGTCTATATATTCTTTTGCTTTTTTTCTTGATATTCCTAGCTGTTCACCTAGTCCAAAATCACTAATTCCATATACTATACCAAAATTAACTGCTTTAGCATGAGTTCTTTCATCTTTTGTTACATCTCCAATAGGTTTCCCTAATACTTCAGCTGCAGCCCTTGCGTGTATATCTTCATTATTTAAGAAGGCTTTTATCATATTTTCATCTTTTGATATATCTGCTAAAATTCTTAGTTCTATTTGTGAATAATCTGCATCTATAAATACATTGTTGTTTTGAGGTTTAAAAACCTTTCTTAAGTTTCTTCCTAATTCAAATCTTGTAGGAATGTTTTGAAGATTTGGCTCTGTACTGCTTATTCTGCCTGTTGCAGTAACAGTTTGATGAAAGTATGAATGTATTCTATTTGTTTTTTCATTAATGTATGGTATTAATCCATCTACATAAGTTGAATTTAATTTTACTATTTGCCTATATTCTAATACTTTTTCGATAATTGGATGTGCAGTTCTTAATTTTTCTAAAGCATCACTATCTGTAGAATAACCAGTTTTTGTTTTTTTAATAATTGGAAGTTTTAGTTTTTCAAATAAAATTTCTCCTAATTGTTTTGTAGAATTAATATTAAATTCTTGTTCAGCAAGTTCATATATTTCTTTTGTTAATATATCCAATTTTTCTTTTAATTCCTTGCCAAAGTCTATTAATTCTTGTTTGTCTATATAAATGCCTTCATATTGCATACTAGCTAAAACTTCTACAAGTGGCATTTCTATATTATTAAATAATTCTAATGCATCTGATTCTTCTAGCTTTTTCAACAGCCCATTATATAATTCACAAATTAAATATACATATAGTCCTGATTTTATGCTTTTTGTTTCTTCTCCCTGAGGAGCAAATAGGCTCATTTGCACTTCTCTTGTTTTAGGTGCATCACTATTTGCAAGATAATCTTGAAGATTAAATCCTAAATATGTTTCTGCTAAATATTCTATTGTATATTTTGATATATTTGAATTCAATATATATCCTGCAATTTCGATGTCGAACATTAGATTTTTAGCATTTATACCTGAATTTTTTAATAAAATCCAATCTTCTTTTTGTTTGTAGCCAATTTTTAAGATGTTTTCATCTTCAAAAATAGTTTTAAAAGCTTCAATATCTTTTGTATAATACGACTTTTTATCATTTGGTAAATATATATTAATTTCTTTTATATTTCTATCTACTATACATTTGTCTTGATTAATACATTCTAAATAATAGTACATTTTCTTGCTATTTTGTATGCTACTAATTATGTCTTTTAATTTGTTTTCATTTATTTCAGTATATTCTAGCTGTAACTCTTGTTTTGGTTGTTCTTTCAAGGATAAATTAAATCTTTCAATATATCTATTGAATTTTAACTTTTTAAAAATTTCATAAACTTCCTCTTTATTCCAATCTATTACTTTAAAATCTTCAATTTCTTTTTCTATTGGTACTTCTATATTAATTATTCCTAAAGTTCTTGATAGCATAGCTAAATCTTTATTTTGCTCCAAATTTTCTTTTAGTTTTCCTTTTTGAGAATCAATTTTTAAATATATATTTTCTATGGTTCCATATTCTTGCACTAATTTTAAGGCTGTTTTTTCGCCTACTCCTGGAACCCCTGGAATATTATCTGAAGCATCTCCTGCTAAACCTTTTACTTCTATTAAGTCTTTTGGCATTAGTCCGTATTCTTCTTTTATTTTCTGGATGTTATAGTCTTCTGTTTCAGTTCTTCCTTGCTTTGTTCTTGGTATTCTAACTATAATATTTTCATCTATTAGTTGAAAACTATCTCTATCTCCTGTAAGTATTATTACTTCTAGATTTTGAGATTGTCCCCATTTTGCAAGTGTGCCTAAAATATCATCTGCCTCATAGCCTTCTTTTTCTATTATTTGTATGTTCATTTTATGCAAAATATTTTTTATGATTGGCATTTGCTGAGCTAATTCATTAGGCATTCCTTTTCTGTTTGCTTTATATTCTTTATATAGCTGATGTCTTTCAGTAGGAGCCTTCAAATCGAAAGCTACACATATATATTCTGGTTTTAGTTCTTCTAATTCTTTAAATAATATTGCCAAAAAACCATATACTGCGTTTGTATAGGTTCCGTCTTCTGTCATAAGCATTTTGCTTCCCATAATTCCATAAAAAGCTCTATTCATAATACTATTTCCATCAATTAACAATAATTTCTCCAAAATAACCTCCTTAATATACTGGTATGTATTTTTTCTTTATTAATAAATCAAATTGTAATAATTCACATTTTTTTACTAAATCAATATCTTCTTCCTTAACAGCATCAATTATATCATTTTTATTATCTACAATATAATTTGCATTTATTACTGGATATTTACTATATAGTTCTTCAAAAGGTTTTAATAACCATGGAATCTGTATATTAGATAACTCTAATATTTTAATTGCAAGTGCAGATGGGCTTAATAGCTTTCTTATATCTCCATATTCAATATTATAATTTGCCCATATTTGATAAGGAGTAGTATAAAAATTAATACCATTTATTCCATTTTTCAAAAATGTTGAATATGTCGAACCAAGAGATGGTAAATGATCTCCAAATATTACTAAAATTGTAGGTTCTGTTTGTCCTTTTAAATATTCTACTAACTCTCCATAAGCTTTATCCGCATCATAAACTCCTTGTATATACTGATTTAATTCATATAATTCTGTTTTAGTTAAATTAGCATTGTTAGTTATTTGAATATCATAATTCTCATAAGTTTTTTTCGTGTATGGCATATGGTTTTGCATTGATAAAGCAAATATAAATTTGTTTCCATTTGTTGTTTCATATTGTTTTATTATTTGAGATAATAATTCTTCATCTGATATATAGCCACCTTTATATTCTGGATTGTTTAGGTCCTCTTCAAATATTGTTTTTTTAAATCCAAGATATTTATATATTTTATATCTATTATAAAAAGTTCTTGTATTCGTGTGAATACCTATTGTTTCATATTTCTCATTGGCAAAAATTCTTACAATAGAATTCATATCATCTTGTATATAACTGGTATATGGATATATTTGCTTTGGTAAAAAATATGATGACAATCCTGTAAGCACTTCGAATTCTGGTAAAGATGTTCCTCCTCCTAATACCGGTGTTACAATTTCTCCACTATATGTATTTTCTTCTTTAGCTATTTTTTCTAAATTAGTAATTGGATTTTTTGAATATTCTATATTTATTAGTTTATTAGGATTTGTAAATGATTCACTCATTAATATTATAATATTAGGATTTATATTTGCATCTTCATTTTGGTCTTGTGAAATATAATAAGCATCTTTAATGTTATTTATTGTCTCTTCATTATAATCTTTGGGAGTGCGGTAATATAAGTCACCTATATGCATAAAGAATACTGGCACTGCTCCCATCCAAAAATAGTCATCTCCATTATCATTTTTTATGTTAAATCTAGTATATCTATTATGACTAACTGATACATTATAGATTAAAACAAAACTTATTATTAATAATACTATCCTGTATCCAATATCAAATTTCTTATTGTCAGATGCTTTTAGTGACTTTTTTATAATAATACTTTGCAAAAATATTATAGCAGCTATAAATATTCCTACACTTATTATATACCATGGTATTTCATCCACTCCAAAACTAACTATTTGATTAATATTTTTTATAAGTGTAATATCGTTTGGTACAAATGGTTGTTCCAATATTTTATATTTATAATATGAAACAATTGTAATTATAAACAATATTGTACTAGATATAATACTACTCATTGTTAGGTTTTTAGAAATGCTTCGTATAAAAAGTAAAAACGAAAAAACAATTAAAATTGAAACTAAAATATATTGATATGCACCTATATTAAATATTAAGTATATAACATATAATACATTTTTATATTTAATACTTTCTAAACAAACATATAATATAAATGAGTATAATAAAATATAAATTATTTCAACTATCTTTTCTTTTATGTTTTCTTGTATATATTTTTTCACTACATGTTTCACATCCTTTATTGGAGTTTGGAATATATATCAAAACATCCAATTTGACCTTGCATTTTAAAATTTTTTACAATATATTTTCTTAATTTTTCTGGATTTTGCCAATTTCTTATATAATTATCACTTCTAATTAGGAAAACTGAATTTGAACTTTCTTCTTCTACTTTTTTAATTATGCCATCTTCTCCGTTTAGAACCAAAGTTTCCTTGCATCAGCATATCATAATCTTTATTATATTTATTTAATGGTATCATATACATAGCTGCTGCCGCATCTAGTATATATACACTTTTTCCTTTTTTTTCGTTTGATAATATAAATTCATCTATTTTGTTTATATTTTCATAATCTGATAATATATATTTATAATTATTAATATAATTTTTCCCTTTTATTTCCACATAATAATTATATATATTGAAAGCTAAAATTATCAATAGCATGATTAAAAATATTATAGTGAACCCTTGTAATATTGTTTTAACTTCCATATTTAAGTCTAGTTTTAATAGTTTTTGTGAAACAAGGTATATCAAAGATATTTCTAATGGCAATATACCTATCAAAAAATGTATACTATCTGAAATAGGATAAATAACAATTAATGAAGCAGTACTGTATGAAAATAGTGTAAATAGTATTTTATCTTCTTTGGTTTCTACTTTTAAAATAATAGTTTTTATATACATATACACTAGTAATATAGGCATTACTATACTTAAGATTTGCACATTTGTTCCGTATGTTCCTTTTAATAAATTTATATATGATATTTTATTTGTAAATGTTTTTATCCCTAATATTGTATAATCTATACATTCATTATAAATGTTATTTTTTACTAAATAAACAATAAGAATAAACATCGGAATTAATATTCCTATAAGCCTAAATATTAATCTTTTTATTTCTTGTTTTATCTTATTTCTATCATATATAATTAATAATTTATATACTACAAAAACCAAAGAAAAAACTATCCCTGTTGTTTGTTTTATTAAAATTGATGACCCTACAAGCATTCCTAATGCAATCTCTTTTTTTGGTTCTATTTTATTATCTATATTTTTGATTTCAATATATATTGTTATTAAAATTAATAACGCAACCATAAAATTATAATCTATGCAAAAATGATCCATATATAACAATATAATACTTAAAATAGACACTCTTGTTATGTATTTATTTACGCCTATTATTTTTAATATTTCATATGTTGTAAATAGTATTGCACAAGAAAGTAAGATAGCCATGCATCTCATATAAAAAAGTTCTGTTCCAAAAATTTTTAATATTGTACCACAAACAATTGGTAACAGTGGCATTTGCACCATATTAAAATCTTTATATGGAAGAAGACCATTTGCAATATTTCGTGCAAAATTAAAATTCCATAGTTCATCTAGATCCTCAATCGGCCTTGTGAATATTATTCCTGCTAAAATTATTATAAAAATAAAGATTATTATTATATTTTCTAATTTAATAAAATTTTTATCTTTCACATTACCCTCTTATTTAAAATTTATTAATTTCACTTTTATTTTTCTCAATCTTTCTCTGAACTTTTACTATCTGACTATTCTAAATTTTTAAATTATCATGCTCTGCTATGTTATAAATAAAAATACCGTATATATAATATATATAATTAAATAAAGAACACCATTTAATCTACTCATTTCATTTTTAGGTGGTATTACTGAAAATAATGACAACAATATTGTTGCAAACAATAATACACCTATTTGTGTATTATACGTAAAATTATATGTTATCGGAGAAATTAAGCCTGATATTCCTATAATTAATAATATATTAAAAATATTAGATCCAATAATATTTCCAATTGCTATATCGCTGCTTCCTCTTATTGTTGCAGTAATTCCTGTTACTAATTCCGGAAGGCTTGTTCCTATTGCAAGAATTGTAAGGCTTATAATTTTTTCACTGATATTAATCATTCTAGCTATAGAAGTTGCATTTTTTACAGTTAAATCTCCACCTATTTTCAAAGCTATAGCTCCCAAAAAAATCGCCAAAAGACTTTTTACAATAGAAAAATGTTGTATTTCTGTTTGTGCATCTGTAGTAGTATCTTCTTTTATAGTAGTATCTTCTTTGTCAAATTGTTCACCTTTTTTACTCATAATTATTGTATATATTATAAATAATATAAATACGATAATTAAAATCAATGCTTCATATTTTGATATTTCTCCTGATGTATTGCAAAACATTATAAAAATGGCAGTTATTATAATGCATATCGGATTTTCTATCAGTCTAGTTTCTCTTTGGAACTTTACTGGTCTTATAGTAGTGGATAATCCTAGTATTAATAATAAATTGTTCAAATTGCTTCCTATTACATTTCCTATTACCATATCTGATGAGCCATTTAATTCAGATGCCAAACTCACAAATAACTCTGGCAATGATGTACCTATCGATACAATCGTTAAGCCTATTATTATCTCTGGAATATGAAATTTTTTTGCCACACTGCTTGCTCCATACACTAAAAAATCTGCGCCTTTTATTAGCAATATGAATCCCACAATAATTAATAATGCCGATGTTAACATTTATCTTTACCTTTCTTTATCTCATTTAGATATTTGAAACTAGTTATTGATATTATTTTTATCAATTTGCTTAAAATATATGTCTTTTTCTGAATTTTTTATTGTTTTCTCATATTTATCAAAACCTTGCTTTACATAGAATG
>SFKP01000063.1 GCA_004553715.1 Clostridiales bacterium | reverse complement strand
ACAACATTAAAATAATTCTCTAACCTTTTACTGCTTTTTTCAATATTTAATCTTTTTCTTAATTCTGAATCTTGTGTTCCTACTCCTACCGGACACATTCCATTATTGCAAACTCTGTACTGTTGGCAAGCAATTGCCATCATTGCAGCTGTTCCAATAGCGATAGCATCTGCTCCCATTGCAATTGCCTTAGCAAAATCTGATGAAGTTCTTAGTCCTCCCGTTATGACAAGTGATATATCTTCTCCATGCTCATCTAAATATTTTCTTGCTCTATATAGTGCATATATTGTAGGTACTGTTGTTGCATCTTTTATGATTTTAGGGCTTGCACCTGTTGCACCACCTCTCCCATCTATTGTAATAAAATCCGGCTTTGCAAAACAAGCAAATTCTAGATCCTCTTCTATATGTCCTGCTGCAAATTTCACACCAATTGGTCTTCCTTCTGATTTTTCTCTTAATTCATCTACTAGAGATTTTAAATCTTCTTTTGTTTCAATCTCTTTAAATTTAGATGGACTAATAATATCTTCTCCTACTTTTTTACCTCTTATTTTTGCAATTTCTTCTGTTACTTTTTCTCCGGGTAGGTGTCCTCCCATTCCTGGTTTTGTTCCTTGACCTATTTTAATCTCTATTGCACTTACCTTTTTTAAGTTTTCATCCGTAACACTATATTTATTTGGCACATATTCAAAAATATATTCATAAGCATTTTCAAATTCTTCTGGTAATATTCCACCTTCTCCGCTACATATTGCTGTTTTTACATTTTTCGTTCCTATGGCCAAGGCTGTTTTGGCTTCTTTTGATAATGCACCGAAAGACATGTGTGTTACAAATACAGGTGTTTCTAAAATCATTGGCTTTTTCGCATTTTTACCAATTACTGTTCTTAGACTAACTTCTTCATCCTCAAAAAGTGGCATTTTGCTAAGTTGTCCACCTAGAATTAGAATATCATTCCAGCTAGTTACAGGTAGCTTTGTTCCCATTGCTGAAATAATACTTTTTCCTGTAATAGCCATTGTATGGATATCTTCCATTCTTTGTTCTACTTCATCCATACTACGAGTATATTCTTTTAAATAGTTTTCTAGCTTATTTTCTTTCGTTCTTGTTTCTTCTTTAGATTCTACTTTTTCTTCTTGTTTTGCATCTTCTACTAATTTAAACATATTCTTTGGTGCAAAACACATTGGACATTTCCAATCATCTGGTAAGTCTTCAAATTTAACTCCCTCTTTTTCTTCATCATAAAT
Source organism: Clostridiales bacterium (assembly GCA_004553715.1). Classification (GTDB taxonomy): domain Bacteria; phylum Bacillota; class Clostridia; order TANB77; family CAG-508; genus SFKP01. The sequence continues at coordinate 3,952 of SFKP01000063.1, read as the reverse complement.
ATGTCCACATAATTGACATTTATATTTAGCCATTTTTTCCTCCTTTTTTAATTTCAATAAGAGATACAAAAAGGTATCTCTTATTTTACTAATATATTAATAATTTTCTGCTTTTATTTCAAAATATGCTTTTGGATGACTACAAACTGGGCAAATTTCTGGTGCTTCTTTACCAATTACAATATGTCCACAATTTCTACATTTCCAAATTTTATCTCCATCTTTAGAAAATACTAACCCATCTTCTACATTTTCTAATAATTTTTTATATCTTTCTTCATGTTCTTTTTCTATCTTTCCAACCGCTTCAAATAAATATGCTATTCTATCAAATCCTTCTTCCTTTGCTTCTTTTGCCATTCTATCATACATATCTGCTGTTTCTTGGAATATTGCTGCTATTTGCTCATATCCTTCCTTTTTAGCTTTGCTTGCAAAATAGGTATATTTATTTCTTGCTTGTGATTCTCCTGCAAATGCCTCCATTAAATTTTTTTCTGTTTTTGATCCTTTTAATTTCATTTTTTATTCCTCCTCATACTTTATTTTAGATTTACATTCTTCACATATTCCATATAAAATGATACTGTCTACATTAGTAATTACACTCGTTTGATTATGAATCAATTTAATCATATTTGTCTGGTCCAGTTAATACTTTTATTTTCTTGATAGTTTTATTTTCCAATAAAACATTTAAATTTCTATAAACTGTACTTTTACTAATAATTGGATTATCTTGATGTACTTTATCATATATTTGTTCCGCTGTTGGATGATTTAGATACTTAAATATTTCTAGTATAATTTCTCTTTGCTTAGAATAGTTATTCATGTATCTCCTTTCTAAATTAGGAATTATTCCTAATTTTGTTTTATTTTATATTATTTAATATAGTTTGTCAATAACTTTATGATTATTATTACTCAATTTTTTATAATTAGAAAGATAATTTGAGCGATAACTTACTATTTATCTAACAAATCACAAAATTGTAATTTGTCTATTTCCTTTTACTAACTCCAAGTAATAATTTATTTACTATTGGTATTCTTTTTAAGATTTCTGTAACTATTGGTAATATAATTATTGTACCTATAAATAAAATTATATAATTAAACAAGAAATGACTAAATTTAAAATATTCTACTAAAACAAATGCTATAATAATTTGTATAGTATAATGTAACACATAAAAACTAAAGTTGTTTTTATTCATATACTTTGTAAATTTATTTTCAAAATCCAAAAATTTCTTTGCAAGTCCAAATGCTGAAAGAATTACAAACCATATATAAATATTAGTAAATATGTTAGTTAGAAACTCATTTGAGCCAAAATTAGCACCATAATTTACAATTGTAAATGTAATTCCAATAATAAATGTAATAATTCCCATTTGTATTGAAATTTTTTCTAATTTTTCTATAATCTCATCATCTGAAAATATGTAATATCCTAATAAAAACATAAGCAAATATATTCCAAATCTATATACAGTTACGACTGGAGTATTTAGTATAAATGATGATCCCCATACTAATAATACCAATGAAAACAATAAAGGTAAATTAATTTTACTAAACAAAATATCTAGTTTTTTATTTTTATCAATTTTTCTAACTAAAACAATAAGCAAAGATGCTATAAACAATACATGTGCATACCAAAGTGGACCAATACCAATTAAAGAGAATATTATGTATTTAATTGGAACTGGAATCATACTTCCATTTCCTGCAAATATATCGCCATAGTAATTTGTTGTCCATCCACTTATCCACCCATAAACAAATATTCCTATTAAACTTGGAACTAATATTCTTTTTGCTCTATCTTTTATAAATTCTTTATTTGTTTTGCTTTTTAACGAATAATTAGTAGATACTCCTGATACAACAAATAATAAACACATAATCCAGGGGTAGATAAAAACACATATACTATCTAATTCTTTAATGCCTGTTACACCTATATTTGAAACTACACCACTTGAATTAAATATATAAAATATATGATATATAATTACAAAACATAATGTAATCCATCTTATATTGTCTAAATAATGCTTTCTTTTCTCCATTTTTACTTATCCCCTTTTTGAAATACTTTATCTGATAAATCTTCTATTATATCAGATTTAATAAGTGCAATTCCTTGCTTTTTATCACAAAGTACAATAATAGAATCTCCAGATTTTATATCAAACATATCTCTTGCTTCTTTTGGAATTACTATTTGTCCTTTTTCTCCTACTTTACTTATTCCTACAAACTTATCTCTATCCATTTTTATCCTCCTTAATTTATACTTGTTATACTTTTCATACTTATTATACTTTGTTGGAATAAAAAAAGCAATAGAATTCTTTTCTATCACTTTTTATTTATTACCTCGTTCAGAAAATTACTTATGTTACGAACATCTTGCTAAATGACAAATTACTGTTTATTATTTTGTTTTAATCCCCATTCTAATCTATTATCAAATTTATATTTAGATTTATTAGGATTACCTTCACAGATTTCATTATATAATGTATTCAAATCATATACAGCAGACCATATTGTATCAAAATGAAGTTTCTTTTCAAATTGACATATAAATCCATATTTCCCTGAAATAAGTTCCTTGCATTTATCAAAATCAATAGTAGCATTATTTTTCAAATAATTATCTATTGTATTATATCTGTCATTTGTATAATACCAATTATCTTCTTTGTTATTATATTTAATCATATTATTTGATATAAAATGATTTGTAGCTATTACATAATCATCGCTATATCTAACATTTATATCTTCGCTTGTACACTCAATAACTGCCATTTTTCCATTTTTATCTGCAATTACTAGATTATGAGATGATGAAATAGGAATTGTTTTAATTAACTCTATTGCTTCATCTGTTGTTTTACATTCTTCTAATACTTTTCTTACAATAAAGCCTCCATTAATACCTGGTTTTATCTTCTTTGATAGAAGAAATGTTAAAGCAATACTTAATCCATATTCATTTATTCCATCTTCTAATGAAATCATTGCAGTTGAATGTGCTAGAAATGTAAGCACTTTCACTTGTTTTTTTATATTCTGGAAACATATCCATATTTCTTGCTAAATATACTTTATCTTTACTTTTAACTGCAAAAACTGTACAGCCATGTTCTTCTTCATTACAATATATATTAAATAACCAACAAGCTAAATCCTCATATTTTTGATGTAAGCCTTCAGCTAATCCTCGTACTTCCATCATTATTTCACTCATATATTTTTCATATATAGGTAAACATCTTTGCCCAAAGGATTTTTGTATTTGTTTATAGGTATTATCATTTTTGATAATAGGTACAGAGAGGACTCAATCGCCTCACGATCGATTTTGTGGCATTTTTATTCCATTTTAGACTAACTTGTCGGGCACCGATTTTTCTCAGCAATATCAAGCGTTTTCATATATTCACCCAAAGATTAAGACTTTACGGGGGTAATATTTCCCATTGTGGTTTCTGCTTCAAAATCTGGAGCATATTCTCCAATTTTTACATTTCCATTCATCATTATTTCATAATTATTCATAAAAATAAACCTCCTTTCATATTTCGCTATATTATATGAAAGAAGTCTGTCCTTTGTGAATACATAAATTGTGCCAATATTCCCCGTCCCTAATGGCATTCATAAAAATAAACCTCCTTTCATATTTCGCTATATTATATGAAAGAAGTCTGTCCTTTGTGAATACATAAATTGTGCCAGTATTCCCCGTCCCTAATGGCATAAATTGTGCCAATATTCCCCGTCCCTAATGGCAAAATTTTTTCGTTTTTTTCAAATTTTTTCAAAATTTGCAGGAACAGGGAGTCGCCCCGAATCCCAATAAGAGCCTAAAAGCGTGGCTTTTAGCAGGATACTCAAAAAATATAGAGGCGACATTTTGACGCCT
>SFKP01000025.1 GCA_004553715.1 Clostridiales bacterium | reverse complement strand
ACTCAAGTACCCTGACCCAAAAAACTAACCCTAAAAAATTAGATTTTTAGGGCTTATGTTTAAAATTTTTTGGGACATTTTCAAAAATCATTGACATACTTTGTGCTAAATTTTCATAAATTCCAAGTACACCAAGTGAACTTTAACACTATGATGGGCATTTTTTAGTAGTTCATTCGGTGAATTTTTGCATCATTTTTGCATAAATTATTTGTTTGTTGATTAATACTAGAAGGCTGGTCCTTCTATGTGTTTGGCTGATGTGTTAAGTATCATTTTCCTGCCTTAAGAGTTCACTTTAGTTCACCCAATTTTGAATACACATATACTTATCCTTAAATCCTCCTCTAATTGAAAAACAATGCGCTTTTAAAATCAAGTCAAGGTTGTGAGATATCACATTCATTTTAACCTTGGCTTGATTTTAAAAAGCACATTAGAATTATTTTATAAGGATATGTTATTCTTTAGTTGGAGCGTTTTCTTGCAAAGTAATACCTTTTTTTGCAAATTCTTGGATTTTTTCTCTCTTCTTTTCTTGCCATTCTTTAGAAGAAATTGTTTCAAATTTAATTGATGCAGTTCCTACATTTTTATCTTTACCAAAAATCTGAGTAGCTAATCTAGCTTCTGTATGTTCTTCTATAAATTTATCATCATTTAAATCTTTTTTTCTATATAATTGTGTTTGAAAATCCATACTATCTAAAAATTTCATTTCTCTTCCAATTAATATTGGAGATATCATATAAATACTATCTTTCCCTTGAAATCTATAAAAACCATTATCTCTTAATTGTTTTATTTTATCTATTGCATCTAGTAATTGTAGATTTACAGTGTTTATTGTACCAGAAAGTCCTTTTTTTGCTAACATTTGATGTAAATCACCGGGTAAATGAAGATGAATACAATTTCCAGATATACCATATGTAAACATATCATTAATTGGAAATTTTTCTTCACTTTGATTATGATGTCTTTCAGATAATTTGCTTTCAAAAAATTTCCTAACACCTTCTTCATTGTTACCAACTTTCTCTAAAGCTGTTTGAAATGATTTCTCATCCATCATATCTATTTTTCCTAGTAAATTGTTAATTAGTGTATCGTTTTCTTGAGTTCTCATTGACATTAATATATTTTTTATTTCTTGTTTTTTCATTAATATCACCTCTCATATAAATTATACCATAAATCTAGAAAAAAGGGAAATAAAATGGAATTGATTTTATAAATCGCCCATCATATAATGTTAGCATAGAAAAATATAAATTTGCTCAAGACAAGCCTGTCTTGGGTATTTTTGCATTTACATTGCATATACTGCTTTGTAAGAGCTAAAGCTCTAACACAAGCATTTATTTATGCTTTTCTCATAAAGTTAAATGAGGCGATTATATGATATTAGAAGAATACACTTTAGAAAATACAAAAATAAAGTTCTATGATGATTATATAGTAGAAAATATTGTTACACAAAAAGAATATATAGATAACATTATAATTAATTTAATAAACAAATCTCTTTTATTGTAATTTGTCCAAATTTTATATATAATGCTTACAAGTTAAAGACAAATTACAAAGAAAGGAGGAAATGTGCAAAATGGCACATATGCAATATATTTAAGAAAATCAAGAGAAGATATAGAATCTGAAAAATATGGTGAAGGCGAAACTTTAGCAAGGCATGAAAAAATCTTAACTACTTTAGCTTTAACTCGAAACTTAACTATTGGTAAAATCTATAGAGAAGTTGTAAGTGGTGAAACTATTAGTGAAAGAAAAGAAATGCAAAAACTTCTAAAAGATGTTGAAAATGAAAAATGGACTGGTGTTTTAGTTGTTGAAGTAGAAAGACTTGCTCGTGGTGATACAGCTGATCAAGGTAGAGTTTCAAAAGCTTTTAAATATTCTCATACCAAAATTATTACACCCGTTAAAACTTATGACCCAGATAATGAATTTGACGAAGAATATTTTGAATTTGGCTTATTTATGTCTAGAAGAGAATATAAGACAATCAATAGACGTTTACAAAGAGGTCGTGAGATTTCTGTTTCTGAAGGTAAGTTTGTTGGCAATATTGCTCCTTTTGGTTATGATAGAGTTAAATTAAAAGATTCAAAAGGCTATACCTTATCTATAAATCAAAATGAAGCACCAATTGTTAAAGAAATTTTTAGATTATATGCTTTTGAAAGTAATACTATAAATTCACTTGTCAAACGATTAAACACTATGAATTTAAAACCTAGAATTTCAGATGAATGGACTATTTCTTCTGTGAAAGATATTCTATCTAATCCTACATATATTGGTAAAATTGTTTGGAATAGAAGAAAACAAAAAAAGAAAACGAAAAATGGACATCTTATAATTAGTAGACCCCGTAACCAAGAATATTTAATTTATGATGGATTACATGAACCTATTATTGATACTAAAACATGGGATTTAGTTCAAGAAAAAAGAAAACAAAATACTCCCAAGGTAAAACATAACAATATAGTTCAAAATCCATTAGTTGGTTTAGTATTTTGCGAAAAATGTGGCAAACCTATGCAAAGGCGACCTTATAACAAAGCTGATAAACCTGCTACTCTTATGTGCTCAAATTCAAAATGTGATAATGTAAGTTCTAAACTTTATATTGTAGAAAATAAAATAATTGAATCTTTAAAAATATGGCTCGAAAATTACAAAGTAAATTATGAGATAAAAGACAATTCAAGTATAGATAATAATAAGATAATAGAACAGTCTATTTCAACTACAAAAAAAGAATTAGAAAAAGAAAATAATAAACTTAATAAAATCTATGACTTTTTAGAAAATAGCATTTATAGCAAAGAGGAATTTATAAATCGTTCTAAATCTATAAAAGAAAATATTGAAAGTTTAGAAAACAAACTAAAAGAATACACTGAACTTTTAGATAGAAATAATGAAATGCAAAATAAAAAAGAAACAATAATACCTAAGTTAGAAAATGTTATAGATTTGTATTATAAGTTAGAAACAGCTGAAGATAAAAATATTTTATTAAAAAGTATAATTGCTAAAGTTACATATTTAAAAACAGAAAAAGCTATAAAAAAAGATTCAGACCCTACCAATTTTGAATTACATATATATCCTAAAATACCTAAAATCTAATATCTTACAGTCAATAGTTAAAGTTGTAATCTCTGTCTTTGACTATTGACAACATCATGGTGCTAATTCTTCTGTACCAATATCATTTAAAATGGCTTTAGATTTTTGGTCTGGCATATTAAATCTTTGTGATAAATATCTAAGAGATGCACCAAGCTCTCCGTCAGGACCACCATATTGCGAAATAATAAATTTAGCAAGTGTAGGATTTGAACATTTTATATTAATAGGGTATTCTAATACTTTATTATAAGTCCACATTGTTTATCCTCCTTTCCCAAGGCCAAGGTTCCTCAAGCCATCTCCACTTATTGCAAGGGAAATAAAAATCTAAAGGACCAAATATTTTTTGGTATTTATCTTTTAATTCTTTTAGCTGATTGCTATATTTATTGTGCAAACATAAAGCCTTTTGGTCATCTGGATGAGTGTCTAAATATAAAGCAAGTTCAACAACTGCAAAATTAAGAGATTTTATTTCCATAAGCATTGAAGACTGCAATCTTTCTCTTTCAGAGCAATTTTCGAACATGTCAGCAACAGAATCAGTTTGATTAGTATTACTGCAATTGCAATTTCTATTATTTCCTAACATTTATTGCATCCCTCCTTAATACTATTTGTAGCTACAAGATATTGATGTTCTGCACATGATTGGCAAGGCATATAAGGGCTAACAAGTTCTGGAAAAATGGTTCCCATTTTTAGACCAACAGATGGAATAAAAGTGTTAGACATTCTTTGAATAGGTACATAACTTTGTCCGTAAAACCGGGTTTTCTGGGAACATGTTATAACTATCATATCCGCAAGCACATTCATCATATTCTATATCTAGAGTATTACTAACATTAGCACAAGAATTTTCTATATATTCATCATTTGCATTAAGGTTAGCATTACTTTCAGAGTTACAATGTCTTAAATTGTAATTCCTATACATATTTAATTCCTCCTTTTTAAAAAACTATATAATATAATTTATGAGGGAAAGAGGGTAAAGGTGAAAAAAGCTATTAACTTTCGTTAATAGCTTAAAAACTTTTTAAATTATACTTCTTATTTTTTCAATAATCATATTTAATGCTACATTGTTATAACCACCTTCAGGAACGATTATATCAGCATATTTTTTACTAGGTTCAACAAACTGTTCATGCATTGGTTTTACAGTAGTACAGTATTGCTCAATAACAGAATCTAAAGTACGACCTCTATCTTGAACATCACGAAGCAATCTTCTTATAAATCTAATGTCTGCATCAGTATCTACATATATTTTAATATCCATCATATCTCTAAGAGCTTTATTTTCAAATATTAAAATACCATCGACAAGAATAACTTTTTTTGGAACAACTTCAACAGTTTTAGTTTCTCTTTTATGTTCTACAAATGAATAGCTTGGCCTAAAAATTATTTCACCATTTTTTAAATGCTTTAAATGGTTAAGCAATAAATCTGTTTCAAATGCATCTGGATGATCGTAGTTTAATTTTTTTCTTTCATCAAAAGTAAGGTCCGGATGATCTTTATAATAGTAATCATGTGATATTATTGTAATGTTATTTTCAAATTCTTTTCTTATGTTATCTGCAAGGGTACTCTTTCCGAGAACCTGTTCCACCAGCGATTCCAATAATTACAGGACAATCATTCATATTAATCAAAACCTCCATAAATAAACATTATAACTATTTTACTCCAAAAACGTAGTAAAAGCAAGCTACTTGTTAATGTTTTTTTAGAGAGCGATAAAAAATACAATAAAAATGTTGTAAAAGATATAAAAAAATGATAAAATTTAAAAAGCATATAAAGATGTGTATTAGAATAGAAATATATTGAGGTTTTTATGCAAGAAATATATGATGAATTAATTAAAAATATATCTAAAGAGCAAATTTTATGTGATGAGCCAATGAGTAAACATACGACTTTTAGAATAGGCGGACCAGCAGATATATTTGTGAAAATTAAAAATTTAGAAAATCTAAAATATGTTTTAAAAATAGCAAAAAATAGAAATTTACCACTTACTATAATTGGAAATGGTTCGAATGTATTGGTAAAAGATAACGGAATACGTGGAATTGTTATTAAATTAGAAATGAATGACATTCAAGTATTAGATAATCAAATTATAGTAGATGCAGGAGCAACTCTTACAAAGATATGTAAGGTAGCAAAAGAAAATGAACTTTCAGGACTAGAATTTGCTTATGGAATACCAGGTACAATTGGTGGAGCAATTGTTATGAATGCAGGAGCTTATGGCGGAGAAATGAAAAGTATTGTTTCTAAAACGACTTATATGAATGATAATTTAGAGGTAAAAACAATTAGCAAAGAAGAACATAATTTTAGTTATAGAACAAGTATTTTTTCAGAAAATAAATCGCTTATTATTATAAGTACAGTGCTAGAAATGACTAAAGGAAGCAAAGAAGATATTAGTAATCAAATGAAGCAAAACATAAATTCAAGAATAGAAAAACAGCCTGTAGATTTGCCTAATGCAGGAAGTACATTTAAACGTGGTAAAGATTTCATTACAGCAAAGCTAATTGAGGAGGCAGGTTTAAAAGGTTTTTCAATAGGTGGAGCAATGGTTTCTACAAAGCATGCAGGTTTTATTATAAATACAGGTAATGCCATAGCAGAAGATGTTTTGAAACTAGTAGAACACATAAAAAAAACAATAAAAGAAAAGTTTAATAAAGAAATTGAATTAGAAATAAAAGTTTTAGGCGAGTAAAATGTTAGAAAATAATTAGAATTTTTGAAAAGGAATGATTATAAAAAATGAAAAAGTTTTTAAAGAAAATAATAGGGAATAATAAAATTAAAAGATGGATACTTCTAACAATAATAGGTATGGTATTAATTTGCTATGGATTTGCAAAAATATTTGTTGCAGAAGAATTGTTTTTTAAAGATATTTTAAAAATAGTATTAACATTTATAGTAGGATTTACTGCCATGATTTTGGGTATTGTATTTACTCAAAGAAGAACACTTGCAATATCATTAAAAGAGAATCAATTAGATAGCAAAGAAATGTTAAATGCAAGAGGAGTTAAAGACAAAGGACCGAATATTGTAGTAATAGGTGGAGGAACAGGACTTAATAATGTACTTAAAGGTTTAAAAAATTATACAAATAATTTGACTGCTATTGTTACTGTTTCAACTTATGGAAGTAAAATTCATAAACCAACAGAGGACCTAAAATCTAGTATTATTGCATTAGCACAAAACACTGAAGAAATGCAAAAATTAATGAATTATAAATTTGATGACCCAAAATTGAAAAATGTAGATTTTGGAGATTTATATTTTGAAGCAGCTCAATACATTTTTGGGGATTTTTCACAAAGCATAGAAAAAAGTAAAAAAATACTATCTATGATAGGAAAAGCTTTACCTGTAACATTAGATGAAATGAGAATATGTGCAGAATTAGAAAATGGAATGGTAATTGATGAAAAAGAAAGAATTGCATTAGAAACAGCAAATAGAATAACCAAAATAAACAGAGTATATATTTCACCATCAAATTGCAGAGTAGCACCAGGAGTATTAGATGCAATTAAAGCAGCAGATGCAATTATAATAGGACCAGGAAATCTTTATACAAATGTTATACCAAATCTATTAATAAAAAATGTTGCAAAAACAATTAAAGAAAGTAAAGCAATTAAAATATATATATCAAATATTATGACAGAGCCAGGGCTTACAGATGATTATGATTTATCAGAACATTTACAAGCAATAGAGGAGCATGCTGGTAAAGATATGATAGATTATTGTATATGTGATAATGGAGAAATAATTCCTGAATTCTTAAGAAAATACAATAAAGAAGGAGCTAATTTAGTCCAAGTAGATACAGAAAATTTAAAAGGTGTACGAGTTATAAAAGCAGATGTTTCTTGTATTGATGGAGAATATATAAGACATGATTCAGATGCATTAGCAAAGCAAATTATAGAATTAATATGTAATGAGTTAAAATATAAAGATAAGCAAGATGATGAACAATATATTTTATTAAATTCAAAATTAAAAGAACAACAGAAGTTATCAAAAAAAGAAAGAAAATCAGCAAAACTACCAAGACAAAAAGAAAAAATATTAAAAAACAGAAAACGAAGTAAATTTAGAGAAAAATACAGCGACAGAATTGAATCTATACAAAATAGTGATGAAACAAGAAAAGAAAATAGAAAACTTCAAGAACAAGTCAATAAAATTACAAAGGCAGAAGAAAAAAAGGAAAAAAAAAGATATATAGAAGAAACGCTTAAGAAAAAGAAAAAATAAGTAAAAGTGGGTGCTACTAATGAAATTAGAAAAATCACAGATGAATTTAAAAGATGGAATTGAAAAAGAATGGTTAATTACAAATGGTATAGGTGGTTATAGCGCTTCAACAGTGCTAGGTATAAACACGAGAAAATATCATGGATTACTAATTGCACCACTTACACCTCCTGCTAAGCGCTATTTAATACTTTCTAAATTAGATGAAAGTGTTAAGATTGGAGATGAACAATTTAATTTATATTCTAATATCTGTAAAAATTATATTTCAGAAGGCTATAAATATCTAGAAGAATTTGAAAAAATCTATATACCTATTTTTACTTATAAAATAAAAAACATGATAATTAAAAAACTAATATGTCTAGAACATGGACATAATACAGTTTGCGTTTTGTATAGAATAAAGAATGAAGGCGAAGAAGCAAACTTTACAATAACACCTGTTATGAACTTTAGAGATTTTCATATAATGACTACAAACATAAAGCTTACAGCAAGACAACAGATAAATAAACAAAAAGTAAAGCTAGAAATAAATGGCGAATCTACCACGCCGGTATATATGAATTTATCTACTGGCAAATATATAGAGCATTTTAATGATAACTTTCAAAACATGCTATATATCGAAGAAGAAAAAAGAGGATTTTTTCCAGAAGAAAATTTATTAGTTCCAGGAAGGTATGAAGTAAATGTTCCTGCAAATTCTGAAAAAGAAATTTCATTCATATGTTCTTTAGAAGAAAATATTGAAGAAAAGAATGCAAAAACAGTAATCAATAAGGAAATAATTAGAATAAATGAATTAATGTATGAATCTCAGATGATACCTAAGAAATATAAAATAGAAGATGCAACAAAAGAAGAAAAAATTGAACAGGAATTTTTGAAATATTTTACTATTGCAATAGATAATTTTATAGTATTTAGACCAACTTTTGGTTATCACACAATAATTGCGGGTTATCCATGGTTCTTAGACTGGGGAAGAGATACTTTAATTGCGTTTGAGGGATTACTTCTTATGACTAAAAAATATAAAATAGCAAGAGAAGTTTTGCTTACATCTATAAAAGATATAAAATTAGGACTTGTACCTAATGGATACTCAGGTTATGATAACAGACCGCTTTATAATAGTGTGGACAGTTCTTTACTTCTTTTTGAAGAAATACAAAAATACTTAGATTATACAGGAGATTATACTTTCATAAAGGAAAACTTTTATGATAAACTAACTTCAATAATTGAAAATTATGTTAAGGGTATAGATATTGATGACAATAATATTTACTTAGACAAAGATTTTTTAATATCTTCTGGAACAGAAAACACACAAAATACATGGATGGATGCAAAATATGGAAATCATGCTTTCACACCGAGAAATGGCAAAGCTGTAGAAATAAACAGCATGTGGTATAATGCTCTAAAAATCATGGAGAATTTAAGCAAAAGATTTCATAAAACAAAAGATGCAAAACATTATGAGCAAATGGCTAAGAAAACTAAAGAAGCTTTTAAAAATAAATTTTATAATCCTAAGAAACAATGTTTATATGATGTTTTAGGAGATGATAAAATAAGACCAAATCAATTATTTGCTTTATCACTAACATATCCTGTAATTGAACCAAATTCTGAGATAGCAAAAAATATATTGGCAGTAGTAGAGAAAAAACTGAAAAATAAATATGGTTTAAAAACATTAGCAAAAGGTGAGCCGGGATATATTGATATATATGAAGGAAATGCATTTAAAAGAGACTCTAGTTATCATCAAGGAATAACTTGGCCATGGCTTTTAGGTTTATATTATGATGCATTAAAAAATGCATACTATTCAGAAAAAAATAAAAAATTAAAAAAAGAATTAGAAGAAAAAATAATGTTATTTAAATCTCAAACAGAAAAAACCTTTTTAAATGAAATGACTACAAGAGGTACATTAGGAACTATTGGAGAACTTTATGATTCAAAACATCCATATTTACCAAAAGGCACAATGGCACAGGCTTGGAGCGTTGCAGAAATATTTAGAATAATATATGAAAAAATATAGGAGATAAGATGCGTATTTTAGGGATAGATCCAGGATATGCTATAACTCGGGTATAGCATAATTGATTATGTTGGAAATAAATTTAATTTAATAACATCAGGTGCAGTAACAACAAAAGCAGGGGTATCATTTCCAGAAAGACTTAATAAAATTTATGATGAGCTTCAAATGATAATAGATGAATTTTCTCCTGATGCACTTTCAATAGAAGAATTGTTTTTCAATCAAAATGTAAAAACGGCGCTTCATGTTGCGCAAGCAAGAGGAATAGTATTGCTAGTTGGCTATAGAAACAATATTCCAACATATGAATATACACCACTTCAAGTAAAACAAGCAGTTGCAGGTTATGGTAGAGCAGACAAAATACAGGTACAAAAGATGGTAAAAACAATATTAAATGTTGAAACTTTACCAAAATTAGATGATATTACAGACAGTATGGCAATGGGAATATGCCACGCACATTCTGCAAAGTTTTCACAAAAATTATAAAACAGGAGGAAAAATAGTTGCTAAAAGAAGAATTAAATTCTATTTATTTGTTATATGGAGAAGAGGAATACTTATTAGAAAAGAAATTAAAAGAAATAAAAAAAGCTTTTGGAGAGTTAATATTAGGAATAAATTATATTCGGAATTGATGAAAACAACGTAGATACACTTATTGCAAATATTGAAATGCCACCATTTGGATTCAAAAAAAAGTTAATTATAGTTAAAAATTCAGGTTTATTTAAAAGACATAAAACAGATGACGAAGAGAGAGAAGAAGATGTTAAGGTACAAAACAAGATGGAAAATATTCTTGCAAAATATATAGAGGAAAACATTGATTTAATAAAAGAAAGTGTAGTTTTAGTGTTTGTAGAAACAACTGTTATAAAAAACAAGCTACAAAAAGCAATACAAGAATATGGAACTGTATTAGAATTTAAAAGACTAAAACCAGCTCAATTATCAGAGATGATAAGAAAAATTTGTGCGCAATACAAAGTAAATATTGATGTACAAACAGCAAATTTATTTATAGATATTTGCGGTTTAAATATGCAAAATTTAATTAACGAAATACGAAAACTTATTGAATATGTAGGACCAAATGGAACTATAACAGAAGCAGAAATAAACTTATTGTCTATAAAAGATTTTGATAGTGTTATTTTTGATTTAACAGATAATTTAGGCAAAAAAAATATAAAAAAAGCCTTAGAAATACTACATGAATTGATATATAATAAAGAACCAATACAAAAAATTTTAATTACATTATATGGACATTTTAAGAAACTGTATATTACAATCCTAGCAAAAAAGTATAACAAAAATTTAGCAGAAAGTTTGAATTTAAAGCCAAATCAGATGTTTTTAACAACAAAATATAGCATGCAGGCAAGATATTTTAAAGAAGAAGAATTATTAAATATTTTAAAACAATTAATAAATTTAGATTATAATGCAAAAAAAGGATTAATAGATATAAATATAGGATTAGATACAGTTTTATGTACATATTGTAGCTAAATGAAGGGAGAATAAAAAATGAAACTATTAGGAACATTAATCATCATGGTAGGAGTAATATTAATATTTGATGCAAGACAAATAACAAAAAAAGCTTTTAGTTTTGGAGACCAAAATGAAGGAACATTAGGATTAAAAATAACAGGATTTATACTTAGCATAATAGGAGGATTAATGCTTCTATTTATATAGTGGATAAAAAAAGAAACGAGAGGAAAGCAAAGCTTGCCTCTCGTTTAGAGTAAAAAACCTTAACCTTAAATTCCGAAATCGAAATCTAACGAAAAAGCATATGGCTCACTGCAAGAGGAGCTTTTTTTCAACATTTCAAACTGTCGATCTATCTCGTCCAATAGATTTTCTACAGTCATAAAAAGACATCTTAAATCAGATGTTTCGTCTCCATCAGAACATATCCGTTCCCAAGCATAATACAAAAGCAACAATATGCTAGACAAGACGGAACAAGCATTTGAAGTTATTGAATCCAATATAATTTCTTTACAATGAGAAACATGTAATACTTCCTCATTGGAAGAAAACATAAGGACTCCAAATTCTGCGTTGTCTGCGTTTCCGCATGACATAGTAGTAACTGTTATCCCTTGTTCTTCAAGTGCAAAGAAATCAGACGACAAGATTGATGGCACCTGAATACAGAAAAAGTTTTTATACTGAAGTATTCCTCCTACGATGTATTGGAAGATAATATCCAAAACATTATTAGTGAACAAATCCAGAATGTCTACATTGGCCTGGCTAAGGTCTATTTCATCAAATTTTTTCATAAGTGTCCTCCTTTGTGTTTTTTAGAAATTTGACTAAATAGTATACTCTAAATTTTACTACATACAGTAGCAAAGCAACTTGAGGAATCCCTCAGTCTTAATATAATCAAGACATTAACAATTATACCATAAATTGGAAAAAAAAGCAAATTTTATGCCAATAGGTGCCAAAAAGCAAAAATCTAAATATATTATTGAGAAAAATATTGTTTTATGATATAAATAAAATATGTAGAGATGTTTGTAGCTTTATTAAAAAATAATAATATAAACAGAAAAGGAAATAAAAATTATGGAAATAGAGAAAGAAATTGAACAAATAAAGCAAAGAAATAAAAGAGTCGAGCAGGACAAAGCTTGGGAAACGAGTTGGACAAGAAGAATCTGTATAATGATTTTAACTTATATAGTAGTTATTATTTATTCATATCTAATAAGACATACCAATAAGATAGCGTTAAGTTCCTTAGTTCCTGTAATAGGTTTTACATTATCGACATTATCATTAAAATTAATAAGAAGAATATGGGAGATAATAATATTAAAGAATAAGAAATAAAGCATTTAGCTTAGACTTCCTGCG
Organism: Clostridiales bacterium; assembly: GCA_004553715.1. Classification (GTDB taxonomy): domain Bacteria; phylum Bacillota; class Clostridia; order TANB77; family CAG-508; genus SFKP01. The sequence continues at coordinate 35 of SFKP01000025.1, read as the reverse complement.
AAGAAAGTACGAAATATCTGCCACTCGCATTCGCT
>SFKP01000062.1 GCA_004553715.1 Clostridiales bacterium | reverse complement strand
TTACTTTCTAAAATTGAATGGGCTTGCACTTTTAGTAATTGTGAACCAAAGATAAAGAATGGTAATTTGAGAATGGTTGAAAAAACTAATATTGCTTATATAGAGCCACATACTGCTATTATTAAAGATAAACTATATCTTTTCTTTAATGAGCACGAATATTTCTATATAAATAATTTAGCAAATAAATATCCACTTTCTCAATTACGCGAAATTATCAATGATTAACTAACACTAAAAGTTCTTTTTGTATCAGCAGGTATTACAGATTTAATAGAATAGAAATTATAAAGTGTTAGTTAGCAAAAGCTTTCTAGCACTTTTTTGCTATATAAAACTATATTGGAGGTTTTTAAATGGAAGAAACAGATTTAAAATGTAAAAAGAATGTTGCAGGAATTTATATTCGTGTAAGTACAGAAGACCAAGCAAGAGAAGGCTTTAGTTTAGGAGAACAAGAAGAAAAATTAAGACAATTATGCAAATACAAAGATTTTGAGATTTATAAAGTTTATAAAGATGCAGGAATAAGTGCAAAAAATATGAAAGACAGACCAGCTTTTCAAGAAATGCTAGAGGATATGAAATCAGGAAAGCTTAATTATATTGTAGCTTATAAATTAGACAGAGTAACAAGGTCAGTTCGTGATTTAGAAGTCCTAATTAGTACATTAGAGCAGTATCATTGTTATTTAATTTGTGATAGAGATGATGTTAATACTTCTACTGCAAATTGGTCGTTTCTTTGTTAGAATGCTTACTGTTCTTTCACAATTAGAAATTGAAATAGTATCTGAAAGAACAAAATTTGGATTAAATGGTGCAATTAAATCTGGTCATATTCCAGGAAAATGCCCATTTGGTTATTATAGAGATACTGATAAAACTTTAAAAATAAATAATTCTACTAAAGATTTAGTTATAAGAATATTTGAAATGTATTTAGAAGGTAAAAGCTATCAAGCAATATCTAATATTCTAAATGAAGAAAAAGTCCTATCTCCTAACAATAAAAAATGGTGCGATTCAACTATTGATAGAATTATAAATAACAAAATTTATATGGGAGATTATGAAAGATATAAATATGATACAGATAAAGAAACAGAATTATTTGTAGATGTTGTTCCTTCTATTATAACAAGAGCTATGTGGGAAGAAGTACAAAAACAAAAAGAGAAAAATCAAAGGTCTTATTGCAGAAATAGAGTTTATATCTTCTTTCAAAAACTTATATGCCCTACTTGTGGAAGTATTATGACTTGTAAAGGTGCTGGTGGTAGCAAAGCAAAATATTTATATTATCATTGTGATAATTGTAATTTATATTACAACGAAAGTGAAATTGAGAATTGTTTAATTGATTACATTTTAGATTTGGTTGAATATGATTATCACATAAATAAATACTTCTACCCTATACTTGCTGAAAAGAAAAATGATGAAACAAAAGAAATTGAACAAGAAATAAAAAAATACAAACAACAAAAAGATAGATTAATGGACGCTTATAAAGCTGTTATTCTTAAAATGGAAGATTTCTCAGAAGATTACAAATTGATTGAAGAAAAACTATCAATATTAGAAAATAAAAGAATTGATGCACTAGATTTTGATAAAGAAACTTATAACCCACAACATCTTATGGCTGAAAGAGATATAGAACAAGAAAAATTAACTGAACACGGAATATATAAAGATGTTTTATTAAAACTTTGGACTATGAAAAGCAAATATGAAAAACAATCTTTTATCTCAAAATTTATTGATACTGCAACATTAAAGAAAAATAAAGACGGAAGTTTTGAAATAGATAAAATAAATTTTAGAAGTAGTTTTATTGAACAGATAGACAAGCTATATGATAAAGGTATTGTAGATGTACCAAGCATGATAGAAAGAGATAGCAAATTTGAAGATATTAAAGTTAGTGTCAATATGAATAAAGACCAGTTAGATGATTATTTGAGTACATTGAAAAAAGAATTAGATATTAGTTATATGGATTTAGGAGAATATTATTTTCACGATGATAAGATTGATGAAAATTATGATACTAAAACAGAAGTTGCAAAGATTAGAAAAAGTGCTATTGAATTTAAAATAAAAAGAAATGAAAAGCCTATTAGAATGATTGCAATAAAACAATATAAAAACTTTTTAGCTAAACCAGAAGGTATAATAAATCTTGGATTAGTAACTCGAATTGTACCAAAAAAGAAACAAAAATAGTAGTATAAATTTTAAAAATAAGCATAAAAAAATGAACTATTTAGTATACCTAAAATAGATTTTTAGGAACAAAATATGTACTTAATAAAGTTCATAAAATGGAACAAAAAATAAAAAGCTTGTCCTAGCAAGCACTGAATTTGTTCACACGAAATTCTGCATAATGGGATAAAATCCCAAACCCTAAAAAATAAAGGAGGAATTTTTTTATGGAAAATAATAAAGTTGAATTTTTAATAAATATGATAAATGATATGGATATAAAGGATAAATTAAGATTAGCAATATGTATGAGCCAAAGCAAATGGTCTGGCCTTATATATAATACCAAAGAATATTATGAAAAATTTGATAGTATGTTAAAAGATATAGATGAAGAATATAGAACTACATTTATAAACTTTGGAAAATATAA
>SFKP01000024.1 GCA_004553715.1 Clostridiales bacterium | reverse complement strand
TTTTACTATACAAAAATGCAAGAAAATCTCCAAAATATGGACTTTTCTTGCATACAATCAAATTTTTTTATTATGTGGAATTTACTTTTTTAAGTAACCTGTTCAGACCAAAATTTTCAAATTAGTAGCTCCACGTGTCGGTTGCACTTTTTTTTTCGTGCTTTAGCCTAAGAAAAGAAAATGTCCAACCGACAGCAAAATGGAGCGGATTATATATTAATTAGTCTGAACTGTAAAAATATTTTTAAATTTTTTTATAAATTGTATTGACATATATATTTTTTAAGTATAAAATGTATTTACATTTGGCGAACACGTTTTCGTTTTAAATATAGGGGGCGTATATTATGAATATGTTAAATTTCCCAAAATTAGTATTTAATAGTTCTTATATAACTATTGCAATTCTAGGGAAAAACTACAAATTGAATATAAAATATTCTAATATTATGTCTGTTGAATTAGTTAAAAAATCTAATGAGATTGATATTAATTTACCAAGGAAATACAAAAATTGTGATAACTCTGATATCATCAATTTAGCTATTAGCAAATTATATGAAGATATTGCTCAAAAAGAACTTGAAGCTTCTTTGGAATTAATTAGACATATCTTAAAATTTTCACCAGATGATTATAAAATAGAACGAATTAAAAATGCATATTATAAATGCTCTAAAAATAAAACTCTTATTATCAATCCTGATATTGTACAATTTAGCAAAGAAATTATAAATACTACACTTTTATCTGCTTTTTGCAAAATCAATTTTAAAGCAAATTCTAATCAATATAAAACAGCTCTTGAAAATGGTTTTGCAAAATATGAGGCATACAAAAACAGCTTAAACTCAAGCCGTTCACTAAAGAAAGTTTCATAGTTTAAAAAAGTGGGAAATTAAAGATAAATTCCCACTTTCTTTTTAACAAATTATTTTTATTAATAAATTATTGTTGTACATAAAGCCTGTTAATGGCGCATCATTTATTTTTTCTATAATTGATACATCTATCATTGGTGAAATCACAAAAACAATTGCAAGAACCATAAGAACTAATAATACACCTTTAATTAATCCATATATTGTACCACCTAATTTATTAAATTGTTTTATTACTGGTATCTTTGTAATAACATCTGTAAGTAAGCTTACTATCACTAAAATTAATTTTACTGCTATAAATATTACAATAAAAACTAATACTCTTATTAATTTTGTAGTTAACTGATGTGCAATATTTTTTACTGTACCTACTTTATCTATTTTTAATAAATTAGATAAGCTTGTTTCCATTTGGATTGTTTGCTCTTGGCTTCCTCCATCTGGAAGCACCTTCTCCACAATTAAATTTTCAATCTTGTCATCTAAAGTTGTTTTTTCTATAATAACATTTGTTATAATTGAGCAAAGCATAAAAGCTAATATCAATGCAATAAAAAATGATAAAATTTTAATTAAAACTTTTACAAGCCCTCTTTTGTATCCTATAAAAGTTGATAACAATATTATTAATATCACTACCAAATCAATTACCATATAAATTCCTCCCAATATATCAATTTATAACGAAATAATAACAATTTTATCTTTATACACTATTCCTGCTATTTCATTGCTAAGAATTATTTCATTGATTTCTTGCATAGAGTGGTATTCTTTAACCATCCAACCATTGTTATTTATAAAAATTGCATCTGCCCCAAGATTTAAAGCGACCATGTTTTCAAATACTAATAATTCTTTCGGTTCTTCAACTTCATAAGTAACAATATTATCTGAGTTTGTATCTAAAAAGCGAAGCTCTATATTACCATCTAATACATTATTGTCGTTTTTTGCTACTGTAATTATTTTATTATTTAAATCTGCAAACAGTAAATTTTCTTTTGTAAAATCTACCTTTGACTCAATATAATTATCTTTTATTACTGTTATACTTTTATCATACATACAAATCAAATTATTTTTTTGATTATATTTTATTTGTATTATTAATTCTCCTAAATCTGACTTATACTCATTGATTACACTATTTCCTTGTTTAGCATCTTTAATTGTAAGCGTTTCTATTACAGATTTTACATCTATTCCTGAATAGTTTACTTTTGCAATTGCTAAAAATTGGCTATCTTCTGAAAGTGCTATATCTATAACATAATCTTCTGCAATATGCCTTGAAAAAATTTCTTCCCCATTTTTATCAAATACTGCTACTACAGATTTGTCTTCTGTTCCTAATATAGCAACTGCAACCATTCCGTTTTTATTAATAGCCACTTTCGCAATATTCCCTTTTACGTCCTGTTGCCATACAATATTTCTTCCAGAAATAACATATACCTTTTGTCCATTTTTTTCTGCTAAACAAATATAACTATCATTTGATTCAAATATTGGATTAGTTAGTTCTATATTTAAGCTATATTGCTCTTTACCATATTGGTTATATGCTTTTAATTCATTATCTTTGAATGTAAATATTTTATCTTTATATGCAAAAACATATTTTGCATCTGTTATTATTGTTGGTAATTTTTCTTGATATACATTTTTCATAAAAACGTACTTATCAAAAAATCTTCTAACCCTATCGTTTCTATCATATAATGTCGCAATAGCAGTAAGTATAACAATTATTAAAATAATAATAGCACCAACAATAATTTTTTTCTTATTACTTTTTTGATTTTTCAATATTAATCACATCCATAATATTTATATCAGTTAGTTACCATTTTTTCAAGCTTTTAATATAAAAAATATTTGAACTAGTCCTAAAAATCCTAACATTGGATATAGAAAATCCAATAAATTGCCAAATCCTAATGGGCTAAGGGCTATTCCTAATATTGATATTACATATAAAAATATTTTGTATTGTTTTTTATTTTTCGCAATATTATTAATAAAACTATAACCTGAAGATATCGCTGTAGTAAATATAGCAATTAGTACTACTATGCTATATATTATTTTATAAATTGTTCCTAAATTATTTACAATATACACCATCGGCATCTCAGTATTTAAAACTGTTTCAAAGTTGTTTGTAATTACACAAAAGATAGATATTGACATTATACTCATTATAGCAAAAGTTAATATTGAAGTAGCTATCATCTTTGATTTATTATTTATTTTATCAGAAAATTTTAGTATTATTGGTATTAATGTTATCATATTATAACTTGCATATAATATAGCTTTTAGAATCCATCCTTTTTCCATAAAATTTTCATATCCACTTACACTAATTTTACCTTCTTTAAATCCCAAAGCAATAATTGTTATAACTAAAAAAGGTATTAATATAAAATTTATTTTTGTTATTTTATCGATATCTCCTTTTAAAACTATAATATTACATATAGTCACCCCAATTGCTCCATAAATAGTAGGAATACCAAATTCTTGATGAAAAAAGGCACCTACTCCAGCCACCATAACTATATATGATATAAATAAAAACACATTAAGCATATTATTTATTACATCATTTAGGAATCTATGCTTTCCTACCATTGTTTCTGTTAACTCTAAATATGTATTTATTTTAGTTTTTTTTGCAATTTTAAAGATTTTATAAATAATTAATCCTGAAAAACCGATTAGCAATAAATAGCCCGAAAAATCCCCATTTCCCAAACACATTAAAAAAAGTTAAAATTTCTCTTCCAGAAGCAAACCCTGCTCCAATTATTGTTCCAATAAATACAAAAACAATTTTTAGTATTATATAAATTCCTCCCTTCCTATGCTAACTAATATTATAAAACCCTATATTTTATTACTATTTTTTATATAAAACACTTGCTTATATCTTAAATAAATTGTATAATGCTTATATGATTTAAAGTTAACTTTTGTATAGAAGGTAATTCAATAAATAGCTATGAATCTCGTCAGGTTCGGAAGAAAGCAGCGATAAATAGTGATTTTATGTGAGCTACCTTCTATAGAGAAGTTAACTTTATGTAGATATAAGGGAGGAAAGATTTTGTCTTATACAGCTTTATATAGAAAATTTAGACCAACTACTTTTGATGAAGTTGTAGGTCAAGAACACATTACCAAAACTTTAAAAAATGAAATTATTGCTGGACGCATTGGGCATGCCTATCTTTTTAATGGTAGTCGTGGTACAGGTAAAACCTCAGTTGCCAAAATTATGGCCCGTGCTATAAATTGTTTGAATCCCAAAGATGGAGAACCTTGTAATGAGTGTGAGATTTGCAAAGCATCACTTTCTGGCTCTCTTACAGATATTGTAGAAATGGATGCTGCATCAAATAACAGTGTTGATGATATTAGAGCAATCCGTGATGAAGTTAATTTTTTGCCAGCACTTGCAAAATATAGAGTATATATTATAGATGAGGTTCATATGCTTTCAACAGGTGCATTTAATGCTTTGCTTAAAACTTTAGAAGAACCACCTGCTCATGTTAAATTTATACTTGCAACAACTGAACCACAAAAGTTACCTGCAACTATTCTTTCAAGATGTCAGCGTTTTGATTTTAAGAGAATTTCTAAAGAAAACATTGTAAAAAGATTAAAAGTAATTTGTAAAGAAGATAATATTAACATTTCAGATAGTGCTCTAAATATTATCGCAGTTTTATCCGAAGGTGCTTTAAGAGATGCTATAAGCATTCTAGAAAGATGCATTCAAGATTCTAATAATGGAATAATTGATGAAAATAAAATTAGAGATTTGGTAGGAATACCAAAATTAGAACTTATATCTAAAATTTCTAAGGGAATTTTAGAAAAAGATGTACATACTGTAATTGAAGCTATTGAAGATATTTCTACACAAGGAAAAGACTTAGATAATTTTTTATTAGAAATTGTTAAATACATTAAAGATATTTTAGTATATAAAGTGACAAACAAATTAGATTTATATTCTGATGAAGATTTAAAATCTATTTCATCACTTGCAAATTCTACTTCTAAAGAACAATTAATATCATTAATATATGATTTATCAAAACTTGCAAATGATATGAAATTTTCTACAAGCAAATCAATTATTTTTGAAACTGGTCTTTTAAAAGAATGTTTAGAAATTATTCCTATAGAAGTAAAGCCAAGAGTACAATCCAATATTAATGTAATGTCAGAAGTTTACAATCCTGTTGCTAAACCTGTAATTCCAGTAAAAGAAGAACCTAAAGGAATAACAAAGTCTACAAAAGAAGTTAAGCCTAATATATCTACATCTGGCAATAGTTTAGAAGCTTGGCCAAAGATAATGGAAAACATAAAAAAAGATGGTAAAATGATGATTTATGCTAACTTACTTGGTACAACAGCTATTCAGGTAAATGACCAGACTGTCGAAATACATTTTTCTAAAAAGATGTCTGATTTTGCAAAAAAAGTTTTTGAGGAACATGAAAATAAAAATCTAATTGAAAAGTTTGTTTCCATGGAATGTGGAAATCCTATGAACATTAGATTTGTAGAAAATGATACTACAAAAAATACTAAAGGAAAGAAAAATGAAATAGAAAATATTGCTGAGGAACTAGATATTCCTTTCAATGTTATAGATGGATAAATTTTTAAGGAGGTTTTATATGTCAAAAAGAGGTGGATTCCCTGGTATGGGTGGAGGATTTGGTGGAATGAACATCAACCAAATAATGAAAGAAGCAAAAAAAATGCAAGCTGATATAGAAAAATCACAAGAAGAACTTGGATTAAAAGAATTTGATGCTACTGCAGGTGGTGGTGCAATATCAGTTAAGGTTTCTGGTGCTAAAGAAATTAAAGAAATAAAAATAAATAAAGAAGTAGTAGATCCTGATGATGTAGAGATGCTACAAGATTTAATACTTACTTGTGTTAACGAAGCTTTAAGAAAAGTAGATGCTGCACAAGCTGCATCATTTGGAAAATATAATATTCCTGGTATTATGTAGTAAGGAGTAATCATTTTTATGTCATATTATTCACCATCAATAGAGAATTTAATAGAAAATTTTGAAAAGCTACCAAGTATTGGTCATAAAACTGCTGTAAGGCTTGCTTTTCATATGTTAGATGCAAGCGAAGAAAGAGTAAATGAATTTATTTCTTCTATTATAAATGCTAAAAAAAATTTAAAATTTTGTTCAATATGCTTTAATATATCAGATACTGATCCTTGCGAGATTTGTAGCAACCCAAAAAGAGATTCTTCTATTATTTGCGTTGTAGAAGATGTAAGAGATATTTTAGCAATGGAAAGAACTAATGAATTTAATGGAGTTTATCATGTACTTCACGGCTCTATTTCTCCAATGAATGGAGTTGGTCCAGATGATATTAAAATCAAAGAACTTCTTACTCGACTTACATCTGGAAATATAAAAGAAGTAATACTTGCAACAAATCCTAGAGTAGAAGGCGAAGCTACTGCTATTTATTTATCTAAATTAATAAAACCACTTGGAATTAAAGTAACAAGAATTGCACATGGAATACCAGTAGGTGGAGATTTAGAATATACAGATGAAATAACTTTAAGCAAAGCCCTTGAAGGAAGACGTGAATTATAATTATTCTAATGAAATTATCGCTAAATTATCACCCAATGCAGTAAAAAAAGCAGATAATATTGCAGTTTCTTGTTTAGTATGGTCATTACTAATGATAACAGCTAAGCTTGCTGCAAGTGATATTAGTTCACATGGATTACAATCAAAAATGCACATAAAAAACACCTCTTAATTATAATATTAAAGGTGTTTTTGTTCTGTTCTATTATATTTATTTTTCTAATAATATTTTGCAGATATCTGCTGTTGAATTCTTTTTTGAAAGCAATCTTGCATTTATTTTCATTTCTTTAATTTTTTCAGTTGATGAAAGAATTTCTCTTAATTTTTCTTTTATATTATCATTTTTCTTTAGCCAAATTCCAACACCATTTTGTTCTAAAAATTCTGCATTTTCTTCCTCTTGCCCTGGTATTGGGTTAATAACAATAATTGGAAGTCCTGATGCTAAACTTTCTGTAGTAGTTAGCCCACCTGGTTTGGAAATTACTATGTCAGAAATACTCATTAATTCTGGAACTTTATTTGTATATGATAAAACTTTTACCGTATCTTCAGAATCTGTTTCTTTAACCAATGTTTCGAATTTTGCTTGCATTTTTACATTTTTTCCTGCAATAGCTACTACTTGCAAATTATCAAACTCTTCTATTATTGTTTTTAAAATATTAAATGTTGTATCTTTGCCAAATCCATATTCTCCACCAGCAAAGAATAGAACTGTTGCTTTATTTTTTGCAAGTCCAAATTCTTTTAAAATGCCATCTTTATCATAATGTGCTAAAAATCTATTTGAAAGAGGTATACCTGTTGAATAAATCTTATTTCTATCTATTCCTCTTTTTACTAAATCTTCTACCATTCCATCATGTGCCACGAAAAAATAATTTACATATTCTGGTTTTTCAAGCCATTGTCTATGTGGTGCATAGTCTGTTAAAATTGTTGCAATCTGTGAGTTAATCTTCCCCTTACTTTTTAGTATGGCACACATTTGGCTACTAAATGGATGTGTTGAAATGATTAAATCTGGAGCTCCATTTTTAAAAAGCTTATTTAACTTAATTGCCATAAGCCTATTTACAGTATTTCCTATTCTAGCAAGTGCCCCATTCTTTTCTGAATTATAATATAACTGCTTCCAAATCCAATGTGCATTTTTAGCCATATCTGCATACGCTTTTGTTGTTAATTTATTAATTATCTTATTTACATATTCTATACAATCTAGCATTACTACGTCTGTATCAGTATAATTTTTTTCTATACATTCTTTTATAGATTTTGCAGCCGATAAATGTCCTCCTCCATAAGAACCATAAAAAATTAAAATTTTTTTCATAAGCGAACCATCCTTTGAAATTGAATTTTATATCAAATGAATTAAAATTTTTTATTGATTTTTAAAATTATACCATATTTCACTAAAAAAAAGTATATATTTTGGAAAAATAGGTAAAATAATATTACTAATTAATAGCATCGCCTTTAGATCTGCTCCATCTTATGGGATATAGTCCATTTTTCTCTTTAAGTTCGAATACTTCCCGTAATAAGCTACTGTATCTAAAAAGCATTAACTAGTATATAAAATTTATGAATTGAGGATTAAAAATGAAAAAAAAACTAATAATTATTGGATTATTAATCACAACAATATTTATATTTGTATGGATTTTTTTAAACAAAACAAATGCTGCATCAAATAGTAGCAGTACATCAGATATACAGCTTCTTGCAAGAGCAATAAACCGGTGAAGCTCGTGGAGAAAGCTATGAAGGGCAAGTTGCTGTGGGTGCAGTTATTTTAAACAGAGTAAAACATTCAGATTTTCCAAATACTATTGCAGGTGTAATATATCAACCAGGTGCCTTTACAGCTGTATCTGATGGTCAAATTAATGTACCTATATCAGAATCTTCTACTGTATATAAAGCTGCACAGGATGCTTTAAACGGTTGGGACCCAACCTATGGGTGTATTTATTACTTCAATCCAAATACTGCAACAAATAAATGGATTTGGTCTAAAACAATAGTTAGAACTATTGGTAAACATCACTTTTGTAAATAATATGGAGGATATCATGCAAAATTTTATTAAAACTTTAAAAGAAAATTATATATATGGAATTTTATTAATACTTATTATAATTTCTATTGTTTTTGGTGGTTTTTGGTATAAAGAAAAACAAAACCATACTATCGCTGTTCAAAATCAGTATAACTTAGCTTTTTATGAACTTATTGATTATATGCAAAATGTAAAAAATTATCTTGCGAAATCTATCATATCAGGCTCTAATGAAAATGAAGCAGAAACCTTAATGCATGTTTGGAGAGAAGCAAATTTGGCTCAAGTATATTTATCTCAACTCCCTATATCTTCCAATGAGTTATCACAGACTGCAAAATTTTTAAATCAAGTAAGTGAATATAGCTATTCGTTGTCTCATAAAAATATTAATGGTGAAGATTTGACTGATGAAGAACTAGATAATTTAACTACTCTTTACACATATAGTCAGGACTTAACTAATATTTTGAATCAGCTATCAGAAGATATGTATAATGGTAGAATTTCGTGGAAGGAACTTACAAAAGATACAGATTTATCTTTTGCTCAACAAGTAGATAATCTTTCTACAAGTAGTTTTAGCAATTTAGATAGTAATTTTGGCGAATATGAAGGCTTAATTTATGATGGTGCTTATTCTGAGCATATTGAAAGTGCCGAAAAAAAAGGCTTAACTGGGGAAGAAATTGATGAAAAAAAGGCTGAAGAAGTTATAAATAACTTTATTGGGAAAAACAGAATTGTAAAGATAAACTCATTAGGATTAATTGAAAATGGAAATATCCCTGTATACGAATTTTCTGTATCAATCAAAGATGGAAACCCAGATAATCCTGCGAATATTTCTGTTTCTAAAAAAGGTGGTCATATTGTTTTAATGAACTACAATAGAGATATAACAGCCGAAACTCTTTCATTTGAAGATGCAGATAAAATAGGACTAGAATTTTTACAATCACGTGGAATTGATAATATGAAATCAACATATTATTTAAAACAAGGTGGAGCAATTACTATAAATTATGCTTATACACAGGATGATGTAACTATATATCCAGATCTTATTAAATTAAAGCTTGCTTTAGATAATGGAGAAATTTTAGGATTTGAAACAACAGGATATTTAAATAACCATACTGTAAGAAGCATTAATACTCCAAAGATTACTTTAGAAGAGGCAAAAGGAAAATTAAATAAAAATTTAGAAATAACCTCTTCTGGCATGGCAATCATACCAACAGAATGGAAAACAGAAATACTATGCTATGAATTTAAAGGTAAAGTTGATAATACAGACTTTTTAGTATATATAAATTGTGATACTGGTAAAGAAGAAAACATCTTAGTAATAATAAATACCCCAAATGGAATTTTAACGCAGTAACACATAATGTAAAGTAAAAAAGCTTAGGATTTTTATCTAAGCTTTTTTATATGAATTCAAAGATTTTTTGATTATCTCTCTTCTTCTGGTTCTGGAATTCGTTTTGCTTGCAAATTGACACTTAATTCCCTTGCTTTTTCACTAATGCTTCCAGATTCTTTACATGCTTTTTCTATTTGCTCACGAGTTATAAATCCCATTTCAATAGCTATATTTTGAATAGTTTTATCTGACATGCCCGCCATATAATTCATTGCATATTGTACACACATCTTGTATTCCATCATACTTCTTTCTCTCTCAACTTGTTCTACTATATATTGTTCAATATTTTCTTTTGTCATCTCAGAATATTTTTTTGCAAAATCTTCTCTTATCCAAGCTAACTGCTCTTGTATTTTGTCTTCATAAAAAGGATTCTTTTTTCCTGTTCCTTTTAAGGCTCTTTCTATGAGATCTCTAACTCTTGTTTCCACAGCATTAAAAGTATACATATATTGTTTTACAAAACTTGCTCCTTTTTCCCCTATATAAGTTATCATGTTCCCTGTTGTACGACTTTCCTCTTGTATCCTAGCATCTAAAGTTGAATTATTTATTCTTTCATAATCTTCAATTATTCTACAATTTCTGTTATAGTTTCTCCACTCAGAGTATGTCTTATTTTTTTTATTTCCTAATTTATCTACTGCTTCTTTCGCTTCTAAGTATCTCTCTTTAGTAATATCTAATAAATTTGTTATTTCCCCTGCAAATACTTTTCTAATATATTGTTCTGCAGTTTTGCCTCTGCGTTCTTCTGCTAAAGTCAATTTTTCTTCTGGATATCTTTCCATTTCTTCTTCATTTAAATGTTTTAGATGTAAATAATCCTTTTGTTCTGTATGTCTTAATTCTAAGCTCTCTCTTGCTTTCTCTTCTAAATATTTAAGTTCTGGATGTTCATCTTCCATTTTTCTTTTTTCTTCTTCACTTGCTAATTGGTATGTATCGTATAGATATTGTAGCTCAAACATTTTATTTCTTACAACACCTGAAATATAAAGATTTTTAGAAAAAGTATCCACCATTTTCGAAAAGATTTTAGGCGAAATTTCTGTTTGATACCTATTTCTTGCAAATAAAACAAATGTATTTAAATTTTTTAATTTTAAATCAGCCACTATTTGCCCCACTTCATCTGACCAAGTTGGCGTTCCTTTTTTTTGAGTTGTACTTATAATATCTTCTAAGAGAAATGACTGCATGCTTTGTGTTAAAAATGAAACTGTTTCATTACTTGGTTTAATCATGTTTTTTACAAATTGTTTTATCTTCTTCCTTTGGGCGTTATGTACTCCGACATCTTTATATGTAATTCTTTTACTGCTTCTTTCTTCGTATTTTGCAATTCCTTCTTCAATTATTTGTTCTATTTCTTCATTTGTCATTTTTGGATTTTTGCTCATTTGTTTTTTTATTATAATTACAATTTCAGAAGACCAATCTATTAGTTCTTTATTTTCTGAAGTAGAAGAATCTTTTTCCGTTTCCATTACTTTATTTTTTTGTATCTCTGTTATATATTTATTAGCTATATCAATTCTTTGTTCTCTTGCAGGAACTCTTTTTAGCCCTTCTGGTCCTTCTGTTTTAATCAAATATATCTTTCCAATAATCTCTAAATAGTCATCGTCAAAATCCGCCAAATGTAGCTCTCTAAATGCATCTTGTATATCTGTTCCTAAATATGCAACAGTATCAAGTAATTTCCCCAGCTGACCTTCCGTATTTCCTGGTTTTGCCTTATATTGATTTCTAGCGTTTGCATTCATTGCCTTATCATATACATATTCATCTGTTATTTTTTGTTTTTTATAATCATTTTTTATTCTTTCATTAACTTCGTCAACTAGCTCTTGTTGTCCTATCTCCCCATCATGAGATATAACAATATCAAGAAACTCAGGCCATTCTCCTCTTAATTTTTTTTCTACATTAGGAGTTATTAATTCTTTATGATTCATCTTTAATATTCCGATGGCATTATCTAGAATTTCCTCTTGTTCAATTACCTCCAAGCCCTTAGAATTGTGATGATAAAATTGTACATGCATTACTTGTGCATAACTAGAAATTATTCCTTCTCCTTCATGTGTTGAGAAAGGATGACCCGCATCATGCATAAGCATAGCAACATATAATAATTCAGCATTTAAATTTAACCTCGATGCAACTTGTCTAGAAAATTCTGATACCATTCTCATGTGTTCCTCCCTGCTAATTATATGTGAATTATCAATTTTCTCTTCACTATGCATTCCCTTTTGTGCTGCTCTTCTTAAAAAATATGCATTTTCTACTACTAGCTTTAATGCTCCTATATATGGTTCTTGTGTCCATAATATATTAGTTTTTTCCATATTACTTCCCCCTTTATCTAATCTAAAAATCATATAATTTAAATTGTTGTTCTTAAAATATTGTAAAAAAGATATATTATAAAATAAACCCCATTTATATTGTTAAACAAATTGTGTTTAGTAAATTGTTAATCTACCTTTTTAAACACAAAAATTTTACTTAATATATAATTTCCTACAACAACTAATATTTGAGTTAGTAAACTAATCAACTCTTTTATTTTATTTTTATTTTTACTTTCAAATACAAATTTTCTATTTGTAATATATGCAAATAAAACCGCTAAAATCCATGATATAATAATTGCTAATTGTAGTTCTACAGCATTTTTTGCATCAAAAATTGTAAAAAGCAAAGCATATTTTGTCCCAATATTAACAATGGTAGTTAATACCCCAAAAATTAAATAATTAATTATTTCTCTATATTTTTCATATAAACTTTTTATTTTTTCCATTTATAATCACATCTTTTCCTTATTAAAGTGTTTTTGAATACCTTTCTATATCTGGTCTTGTCCCAAATATAGTCATTAATCATTTTTATTTACCTTTCTAATAAAATTTTTACTGTAATAATAATTTACATTTTTATATTCATCTATCATATCTTGGTATATACTATCATTTTTATTTATAAACTCATCATTTTCTTTATAAAAAGTATCACTAATTACATCAACATGACTTTTTAAATCACTCATATATTGCATATAGTTATTACCTTTTAATCCCACATAATCGAAAAATTGATTCATTAAGAAGATTGGACTAATAGTTTCGCCTTCTCCTATAAACTCTTTATCAAAAACTTCTTTAGCAGTCTCATTTGCATATATTATATATGGAATTTCATAATAGTTTTCAAATCCTTCAATTGTAGATAAATCCAAATTTATTCCTATTTGCTCATATCCCAAATTATTTTCTCCAAGATATGGATTATGATCTCCAAATAGTATTACTATTACCGGTTCTTCTTCACCTTCGAAATAATCTATTAGTTTTTTTAAAGCTTTATCAGTCTTTTTTATTCCATAAAAATATTCATTTAACATATTATATATATCTTCATCATAATTATTATTGTCAAAAAAATATTCTTTACCTATATAACTTTTATCATAATATGGACCATGATTTTGATAAGTTACTGAAAAATTAAAATATGGAATGTTGTCAGATTTAGCATTATTATATCCTTCAATAATATAATCAAAAAAATCATAATCTTGCATAAAATCTGATTGTATATCAGCAAATTTATTTTCATAATAAAAATAATTATCGAATCCTAAATTGGGATTAATACTTGCTCTATTATAAAATGCTCCATACATAGGATGCATAGCTTCTGTACGATATCCTTGTTCTTTAAAATACCATACATAAGAATTTGTTGCTTTTCTATAGGTAGGATGAATATCAAAACCTGTTATAAAGTTTCTTTCTGTAACAACCGTTCCTCCCCCGAAAATAGTAGTCAGTAGATTACCACTTATAGATTTTTCTTGAATATCATGGAAATTTTTATAAATATCTTCATTAAAATCTATTGCATTAAATTTTGAAAAATCATTATATGCTTCTAGCATAATTGCTATAACATTTACTTTTTTATTTTCATCTATATTTTCATAGGTATATCGTTCTAATGCACTTTTGGCTTCATTTTCATTATAACCTTTTGGAGCTTCATATTTGCCATCTTCAATAGTATATATAAATGGATACACTAGACCTCTTATTTGGTACTGCCTTGTGGTAATCCAAATATTTATTAAACTTGTATCTCCCACTGAATTGTATATGGTAGCATCTGTCAATATAAATTTATACAAACATAGCATTAAAACTATAATTAATAAAATAGCTACAATTTGTTTCTTTATATTTATTATCATCTTTGGTATATATTTTTTTAATATTATAACTGTGGGTATCATAAGAATTATAGCTAAAATAGTATATTTTTTTATAACAATACTATATCTTTGAGCCATTATAAATGCCTCTTTTATAATAAAAAGATCCTGGAATTTTACTATGTCATCACGATAAGTTATTTTAGTTTGATTAGCAACACCTAAAACAATAATTAGTAAACTTGTTATTAAAAACGAAATGTGAACTCTTTTGCTAATAAAATATAACAGTAAAATTATTAAAAGTATTGGTAAAAAATTTAAGAAAAACAACTTTGGTTCAAAATATGTTCTATACATAATAATATTTAAATTAGTATTAGTAAAGCAAAAACTTAGCATTGTTAAAAGCACTGAAATTGCTATTAATATTAACATCTTAATTATTATTTTTTTGCTATTGGGTTTTAAGAATTTCATATATTACTCCTTGAATCATCTATTATTATATTTTAATACTATTTGCTTAATCTTTTTATTTTCAATAAATATTTTGTATTACTATTAAAAAATCTTTTTATTCTTTTTGGTTTTTTTAATAATCAATATAACCATTCTAAATGTAATTTTCTAAATATTTTTGGAGCTCTTTTTCTTGCACCACTTTCTGTTATACATCATAAATTGGGTCTATCTTTTTCAATTCATTAAATGTATCTATTTCTATAATATCGTTTTCTTTGCATTCCCTCACATTTACTTTATAATTTGCTTTGCAAATATCTAGCGGAACTTGATCCCAATATCTTTCTTTACCTCCTGGCATATTATACACTTTTTCTATATCTTTGCTAAGTTGTTTTCCATCTTTTGCAGTATAATAAGATATGCCATACATTTGATAGCAATTATATCCTCCTACTTTTTGCTTTGTTATTATCCCATTTTTTGTTTCGAAGCACCAATCATCTGTAACATCAACATATTTCCCTAAAAAGTTAGTATTGTATTCATATTTTCTTACTAAATTAGAATTATATAAAATTAAATCTGATTCCAAAACATAACTGTTTGATAATAAATCTTTTATCAAAAATGCTGAAGAAATGTTATTTGCTTCATTATAATTTTTATTTTCTATAATTTTAATATTAGGATATTTCTTTAATAAAACTTCAAATTGTTCTCCTAAATAACCAGTAACAATAACTATTTCTGGAATTTCAGATTTTACTACTGCATCTAGCAAGGTTTCTATTATTCTTTTACCATTTACTAATACTAATGGTTTTGGAGTATTTAGTGTAATAGGTACCATTCTTGAGCCAAATCCTGCAGCTAAAAATATTGCTCTTTTTACTCTGTATGGCTCTAATGACTTCAATCCTTTATCTGTAATCATATTATCTTCATTTATCAAATTTTCATTTAATAAATCTGT
This sequence comes from Clostridiales bacterium, assembly GCA_004553715.1. GTDB lineage: Bacteria > Bacillota > Clostridia > TANB77 > CAG-508 > SFKP01. Next base: position 17,949 of record SFKP01000024.1, on the reverse strand, counting down.
TACAACTTTATTCACCGTACCTAGTGACAAATTTGATAATTCTGCTAAATTCCTTTGTGATAGTTTTGTTTTTTCCCTTTCAATTGTCGTCAAAATTTCAAATTGATTATATGTAAGCTCCATTTATCTTGCTCCTTTTATGTTCTTTTCTGTTAATTAAATATACTATTCCTTTAACAATTACATTAAATAACAAAATGATTAATGATATTATTGCAGCTTCACCAAGCATCATATTTCCTTCATAATTATTTATCAATAATGATAGTGGCATTGTTGATGTATTAAATAGAAATGTTACTGCAGAAATTGTTACCATTGAATTCACAAAAAAATATGCAAACATTTCTCTTATAGTAATTTTAGTACATGGAATTATGATATCCTTAATGGCTCTAAACATATTAATATTGCACGTTTTTGCAACTATTTCATAATTTTTATTTACTTTTTGCAATGCATTATATGCCATTAAATATGGAGAAGCCATAAAATGTACAATATTTACTAATATTAATATTGTATAAGTATTATATATAAAAGTATTTTTAAAGCTTATCGTATAAGATAAACCTAACACTATCCCTGGTATTGCCAATGATGATATTGCTAATATATGAATAAATTTTGCTGATTTACCTCCAATTCTTGCTGTTACATACGCTGTAAAATATGCTATTATTGTACCAAAAATTGAAACCATAAAGGCAATCAATAATGAATTATATATATTTTCTAAAACATCATTATCAAATACATATTTAAAATGTTGCAAAGAAAATGACATATTGTTGGCTGTATTAGCAACAAATGCATAGTATACAAAAGATCCTAATATGATAAATATACACATCAAAATTAAATAAACAAACATTGTTAATACTATATCTTTAGTTTTTGAGCTTGATATTATAAATTTCTTTTTTATTTCTCCATTTGTGAAGTCTTTTGAAAAATTATCAAATAAAAAAGATATAATAGCAGGAATTAATAAAAATAATCCTATCATTGTTCCTTTTGAAAAATCTAGTAATCCTATTACTTCTTTATATAAGAATACCGGTAATGTAATAAATTTACCACCTACAGCAAGAGGCACTCCATAATCTGTAAATATCATGGTAAATACAGCAAATATAGCAGATATAATTGGTTTTTTCAAATAACATAAAGTTACCTGCCTAAAAGTCTGCCATTTATTGAGTCCAAGTACCTTCGCACTATCATACATATTATTATCTATATAATTAAATCCATCATCTAGCATTAAGAAAGCTACCGGAAATGAATAAAGTATAGAACCTATAATTATTCCATTCATCCCTATAATATTGAATCCTAGCCATTTAGATATAATACCATTTGCACCAAATAGATTGATTAATCCTAATCCATGCGATATTGATGGTATTAACATAGGAAGTGTTAAAAACACTTTTAATATTGCTCGGTGTTTTATATTCGTTCTGTTAAGTGTATATGCTAATACATAACTAATTAAAATTGAAATACTTGTTGCAATTGTTGCTACTAATAATGAATTAACAAAAGACTCTTTAAATGCATTTGAAGTTATTAAGCTCCCAAAATCAGACCATTGAACTCTAATAAGCATTTCTATAAGTGGATAAAAAACAGAAATTGCTAAAAATAAAAGTATTAGTATGTTTAGTTTACTTCTTTTCTTCATTATAATCTATTTCTCCTGTACATTTATTTATTGATTCTACTTTTTCTAAAAGATGATTAGTAACAAAATTTTTTACAAATTCATTTTTTGGATTATTGAATACTTCTACTGGTGTATCTATTTGTTGTATTTTTCCTTCATTTAAAATCATAACTCTATCAGATAAAGAAAGAGCTTCCTCTTGATCGTGAGTTATATAAATCATAGTCGTTTTTAATTTTTCTTGTATATTTTTAATTTCTTTTCTAAGTGCTAATCTGTTATCTGCATCTAATGCAGACATTGGTTCATCAAATAAAATAATATCTGGCTCTAATGCCAAAGTCCTTGCTATTGCTACTCTTTGTTTTTGACCTCCGGAAAGCTCATGCGGATATTTTTTTATATGTGCCTTCATATTTACCATCTCTAACATCTTTAAGCTTTCCTCTTTTGCTTTTTCTTTGTTCTTTAATTTAATATTTAAGGCATACATAACATTCCCTAAAACAGTCATGTTAGGGAATAATGCATAATCTTGAAAAACAATTCCCATTCCTCTTCTTGCAGGATCTTCATTAGTAATTATTTTTCTGTTTTTTGTGATTTTCCCTTCAGTAGGAGATTCAATCCCTATTATAATCCTTAGTAATGTAGTTTTTCCACAACCAGAAGAACCTAATATTGATAAAAATTCTCCATCTTCTACCGAAAAGGTAATATTATCTAATACTTTTTTTCCATTATACACTTTTGTTAAATTTTTGACTCTTAACTTAACCATTTATTTCGCCCCATTTTTCTATTAGCTCTTCTTTAGTTTCAATACTATCTATTCCTGACATATTTGCTTCTTTAAGATCTGTTGGATAATTTTTTATATTATTTTTTTGATCTTTTAATAACACATCTGGCATATAATTTTCTTTATCATATCTACTAAAATCTGTTATTAACCATTGAAAAACTTTTTTTACATTTTCGTTTTCTTCTCTACCTTTTATTATTCCGCAAGACGTTGTATTGTATGGTGCTCCAGTCTCTAGTGCAACTATTTTAAAATTATATCCTTCATTAATTGCTGAAACTCCTTGAGCAGTCATCCCCATTGCAATTGCTATCTCACCTTGTTTTAATAGATTAGTAGGTCCTGAACCAGAAGTAGTAAATTCTCTTAAATTCTCCTTTAAATCTTTAAAATATTTAATTGCATTTTCTTCTCCCATTACATTTATTGCATTTAAGAAAAATGCATATCCTGTTCCAGAAGTCTTTGGATCTGGCATTGCAATTAAATTTTTATATTCAGGCTTTAATAAATCTTCATATGTTTTTGGAATTTCCAAATTATTTTTTTCAAAATAATCTTCATCAATTATTAATGTCATCGTGTATTTTATCCAAGGCAAATAATTATCTGATTGTATTACTCCATCTATATACATACTTGTATCAAAGCTTGTTAAATTAGTAAAATTATCTTCTAAATTTGCCATATAAGCAGTTTCCAAATCAATAATAATATCTGCTTCTATATTTGTTCCCTCTGTTTTTAATTTTGCCGAACTGTTTCCTGTTGGCATATATTGCACAATTACATTAAGCTCTGGAAAATTTTCCTTCAATTGTTCTTTTAGGTCTTGATTTCTCTCCTCTTCCATCGAAGTATAAATTACAATTTTTTCTTTGTTTTTTGAACATCCTGTCAATACCAATGTTAAGCATAATAAAATAGCCAACGCTACTAATAAATAAACTTTTTTCATATTAATTCCTCCTATTTGTTTTTTGTTCATATTTGCTATTATACATCTTTAATTTGAACGTTGCAATACTTGATTAAAAATTTTTACAAAATAAATAAAAGTACCATTAAAATTAAAAATATAAAAACACAATAAATTCAATGACTAACGTTCTTTAATGCTTTTTATTTTTTGTGGTACTATCATTGTTTATAAAATCTCTAATTATATTAATTATTTTTTCAGTATTACTTTCTAGTACTTTAGGCTTAAAGTTTTCTATCTCTTTTAATGCCGATTCTAATTCAGATACATCATTTAGCCCTATTATAAAACCTTCTTTTGCAAAAGTATTTATAATCTGAACTTGATGATCATTTGCAACTTCACCGTATTTTTTATATCTTGGAACAGCAATTACTTTTTTATGAAGTTTTACCCCATTAACAATAGAGCCAACACCGCCATGTGTTATTATAATATCTGCTTTTTCAATAAGCTTTTCTAATTCATTTTGTTCAATTAAAGTAAATATCTTCATTTCTTTTGAAAAAAATTGGGTGCCACCAGCTTGAACAATAACTTCTTGTTTTATAGTACCATTATCTATACATCTTTGAACTTCTTCTAACAATCTATGAAAACTATATTTCTGAGTCCCTAATAAAATAACAATCATTAATATATAGCACCTCCATATATTGCTCTAGGATAAAGTTTTAGCATCTCTTCCCACTGTACTATAAATAAATCTGCAATGGGATAAATCATTTTCCCAGACAGGGTTTTGGTATTTCTATTTGCAAATGTTTCTATAAAAATAATTTTTGAACCAAATACTTTTCCTATATAGCACATTGGTACTGCTGTATGAGTTCCGGTAGTAATTATATATTGAGGTCTTATTTTTATATATAAAATTAAACTTTTTAAACAATTATAAATAAATTTAAATATATATTCAAAAATTCTAATACGAGTACCATATACTAAAAAATTAATTTTTTCACCATATTCTTTTTTTAGCCCAGCTGTCATTTTATTTTTTTCAGTAATTATATGATAATCATACTCTTTAAATAGTGGTTTTAATTAAATAAGTTCATTAAAATGTCCACCTGTACTTGATATGAATAAAACCTTTTTCACTTTATTGACACCTACTTTTCAACATGATTAAGACCGTTTTTCTTTTTTTGTTTTAAATATAAATTTTATTTATAAAAATTTACATTTTGCTAATGAAATCATTCCATTGTTTTGTAACATTTTCTTTACAATATGCTTTAGACAAATCTTTTCCTTTTTGTCCCATTTGTTTACGTAATTCTTTATTTTCAATTAACTTAATTATATAATCTGCCATTTTATTTTTATCTCTATCTGCTATTAAAAAACCATTGATATTATTTTGTATAATTTCATTTGCACCTTGGGCACTAGTAAATGCAACTAGTGGTAACCCACAATTTTCAGCTTCCACAAGAACTAATCCAAATGATTCTGAAAATGATGTCATAACATAGACAGAAGATTCTAAATACAATTTTTTTAATTCTTTTTTTGTTTTTTCTCCGCACTAATTCTATATTCTTTTCTAATTTTTCATGATATATTTTCTGCTGTAATTCTTCTTCTTGAGAACCAGAACCAGCAATTTTTAATTTCCAATCCGGATATGTTTGATTAACAATTTTAAATACTTCGATTAAGTCTAAAAATCCCTTTATTCTTTCTAGCCTTCCGACAGATAAAATCACCTTTTCTTTTAATTCAGAAATTTCTTTTGAATCATTTTCTATAAGATTTGGTATATATATAACCTTAGTTTTTTTATTTTTTAATAATTTCTCATAAAATTTCGATAATTCATTTGAAGGTGGCATAAAGAAATCAATATTTTTTAAAGATCGTATAACTTTTTTTATGTATTTTTTATTATTGTTGTGATGGTTATGCTCTTGAGCAATTTTTATAATTCCTTTTTTTGCATATTTCCCTAGCCATTTATTATGCATAGCTCTTGTTGAAATTACTATATCTGCATCTATTTTTTTTATTGCCTTTATCATTAATTTTTTTCTTAAATATAAAACTTTTGCACTAATAAAAGATTGCTTTATTATTTCTATAATGTTCAAATTTTTAATGGCGTCTTTTAATTCTTTTCTATTTGGTTTTAAATCTTCTAATAAGTATTCTATATTAATTCTATCATCTATTTCAAAACTTGGATTTTCATTAATTTTATATGTTGATATAATAGTAACATCGTTGTTTTCACATAATAAATTACTAACATTAGTAATTACTCTTTCAATACCACCAACACTTAAATGTAAAGCTAATATAACTATTTTTTTCATCAATTATTCACCTCTAATTTTTTTAAATTTGCATCTAAATTTAACAAAATCAATATCATATATATACTAACTGCTGGAGCTGTTAATACATGACCTGCAGCTAATGCTATGCCTAGACCTATACCTATAATATATAAATAAAGAAATAGTTCTTCATCTTTTAAAACGAGTATGAAATGTTTTAGTGTTTTTATTATTACTGTTAATAACATATATATTAGTGGAATAAATAATATTATTGTTCCTACTATTCCGTGAGAAAATAATATATCAAAATAATCAATTTCTACTAATTTATTAATTTGTAATTCATGGTCTTTATAAGTTAAATAACCATTTCCAAATATCTTTTCAGTTGCACTACTTTTCATGTAGCGTTCTAAATTCTTTTTAAATAATTCATTTCTTCCACTTACTATAGTTGTTACTTCAATATCAATAGGTTTCTCAATATCAATAGGTTCCTCAAGGTCCAAACCGGGTTGTTTAGCTGAAGGCGTTTTACAAATCTGAATAAGTTTTATACCATAATTAGCCTCTATATTTTTTCCAACAGGAGTATATGGTAGAATAAATAAGATAATAATTCCTATTATTAAAATACATACATTTTTTATTATATAGATTTTTTTGTTTTTTTGTATAAATATTTTAATTAAACATATTATAAAAAATAATACATATAGTATAATGAATGCCAAAAACGGAACTTTAGTCCCCATCTCTAGTACTGAAAATATAAGCAGTATTAAAGTTAAAATATTTATTATATTTATTTTTTTATCTTTTAATAATTCTATAGCAAGCAATGGTGATAGGATACTTATTATAGCACCTGTTTCGTTTGCAGCATAAAATAAACCTACAGTTCCATGATTCAATCCATATTTATATGTAGGATAAGCTATTCCTGCTATCTTGGCTATGAGCATAATCAAAACATATTCTGCTAAAGTCCATATGAAATATTTATTATCTATTTTTATAGTTTTACTATTAAATAAGCTATATAATGCTACTAAAACAAGTGGGAGATAAAAAGCTCTTATTAGTCCCTTTATTTGCGCTAATATCATATTTGTTCCATTTTGTGAATATGAGACAAATAAAAATATACACATATAAATACCTACTAATCCATAATATATTAAACTTCTTATTCTATTTTTTTTGTCAGCTTTAAACAATGAATATATAATTACTAATCCCATAAACATGGTTCTTATTAATATCCCTAATGTTAAATATGGACTTATATATTCCAAACATAATGATGTTGCAACATCTAAAAGTGGTTGAATTAAAATATAAATTATAATTAATTTTTCTATAGTAATTTCTTTTAGTTTCTTCATTTATTAGTTCTCCTTAATTTTCCTTCGAATTTTATTATATATGTTTATTATAAACATATTATTTGTATAAAAAATTTTGCAAGTCGTTTTATAAATTATATTTCGCTGTTTATAATATTTATTTTTATTCCAATGAGAATATTTCTGCTTTATTATATTTACTATTTCCTTTATTTTTTCTTTTCCTTCTTCATAGTATAAAAAACGTCCGAGAAGCTGCATAAAGCAAATGTTCAATATATATATATTCTAGCTCATCTTTATATTTAAAGTATAAATTTCTTTTTTTAAATTCATTCTCTAAATGTTCTAGTGCAACAAAAATTGATTCTAATTTTTTGTTATATGATTTCTGCCTCATGGTAGAACCCGCTCTTATTATGTAGTTATATAAAGGTTCTTCTACATATATTATATTATTTGCGTATTCTGCCAATATTGGCATTGTTGCTAAATCTTCATAAATATAATTTTCTAGAAACTTAATATTATTTTCTTTGAATATACTTGTTTTTATAAGTTTATTCCAAGGACTTGCATTAGATAACATGTAATTTATTTTTATATTATTGTCAAATTTTTTTATTGCTTTTTGTATAGCTTTATGGTTATTTTCAATTTCATAATAATCACAAATTACTAAGTCACTTAACATATTCTCCGAGTTGCCTTTTCAAGACCTAAATTTCTAGCGGTAGCCTGCCCCCCGTTTTCTTTGTTAATTTTCTCAAAAATATTTGGATAAGTGTTAACATATTCATCAATTATTTTTTCAGATGAATCTGTAGAACCATCATTTACTAATATGGCTTTTATTCCTTCCAATGTTTGATTTTTTATGCTGTCCAAACATTTAAACAAGTATTCTTCTGAATTATATATTGGAATTATTATATTTACTTTTTCCATAATTACTCCTAAACATGTTTTTATCATTAAAATATATCAATCTTATTAAAGCATTGATTGTTTTAAGTTCTAATATTATTTGTTTTTTTGTCACTATTTAATTTTAAATATTCTTTATATGAATGTTCTAAATCCAAGATATATGCAGTATGCTCTTTCGCTTTTATTTGTTCTTTTGTAGGTATTTTCATATAATCTCCATATATATGTTTTAAATATTCATCATATTTTTCTGGTATGGGTAATTCTATATCTTCAAAAGGTACATATGTTGGCTTTCCCATAATAGTTTTTTTTGTAGTGTTTATTTTTAAACCATCGCCATCAAAAATCGAGCACCATTCTTCACAATCTTGGCAACTATATTTTTTTGCTTGCTTTGAACAATATTTTAATATGTTTTTTTTACCAAAAATTTTTAAAATTATTCTAAAAATATTATACAAAAATTTATTATTAATTACGTTTATATTTGCAGATAGTGCAAACGCTCTATTTATTGATAAAATTGCACGCTTTAACTTTCCTTTTGGCAAGCCCACTATTGGAAAAATATCAATATATACTCCATAAGTAATTGGTATATTTTTATTTCCTTCTTCTATAAGAGTTGTATTAATATCTCTTAACTTAGCAAAAGATAGATAGTAATTTGGTTCTGTTTCAAGCGTTTGTAAAAAATACTTATTGGTATCTAATTTCGTTTTACATAAACTTATAAATTTATTATAATTTTCTAATGTCATTCCTACATCAAAGTCATCATCCCAAGGTATAAAACCTTTATGTCTAACAGCGCCTAAACAAGAGCCATATATAATGTAGTATTCTATCTGATTTTCCTTACAAAATGAATCTAAATATTTTACCATTTCTAAAATTTTTAATTGTAAATTGCGTTTATTATTTTCCATTCTGATCCTCACCTATTATTTCATAAAATTGTTCCATTATTTTTTCTGGTATGAAATCTAAATATCTTTTTAAAGATTGATTTTTATAATAATTGTATAATTCTTCATTTTCTAATAATTTGTTTATCTCTTGTGCTAACAATTTTTCGTCACCTACAGGAGTTAATACACCAAATTCATTATTTCTTATAATATCCCTTGGACCATATGGAGCGTCTGTTGCTATTACAGGAAGACCGAAGTTCATTGCTTCAATAATAACCATTCCTAATCCTTCTGATTCTGTAGATAATACAAATAATTTAGCTGTTTTATAAAATTTAGCTACATCATCTTGACTTCCTACTAAAAATATGTTGTTTTCAAGATTATTTTGTTTGATATATGTTTCAATCTTACTTCTGTCTGGTCCGTCACCAACTATTACCAAATTACATTTTGTCTTATTATTATCTTTTAATATTTTGAATGCTTTTACTAATGTTAAAAAATCTTTTGGAGTTTCTAACCTAGCTACAGAAAGAATATAATCTCCATATTTCTGGCTCAAATTATTTAATTCTATTTCAGATAATTTTGTATCTTCAATCATTGCTGGGTTATATAAGTTTTCTATTTTGTAATTTAGATATGGCTTACAATAAAATATGTCATTTTGATTTAGATGATTTATGGATACTATTTTGTCAAATTTGCTGTACATTTTTTCAAATGCGGGTGACATTAATAAATATTGATATATCATTCCATGTGCCCATACTATTTTTTTATTTGCTTTTATACAATTTAGAACTACGTAACAATCATTTAAATGCCCAGAAAAGGCGATTGCTACATCATATTCTTTATTTCTTAATATTCTAGTTTTAAATAAATCAACTGGAGATATAAAGAATTTTTTTAGTAAATATGTTCCGTAATATAAAATAGCACCAGCAGGTCTTCTTACCATAGTTGAAGCTCTTGATAATGGATTATGATTTCTAGGAATATTTATTTTAATAATATTACAGTCTTTAGGTATATGTTGTATCATATCTTCAACATTAGATAATATAACTACATCTACACAATATTTTTTCATATCTATGTTCTGCAAATAATTAATAGCAACTCTTTCTATTCCTCCATATAAAAATTGGTCTAAAACAAAACAAATTCTCTTTTTCAAATTCATCCCTCTAATCATCAAATTCTACAGTATTTTTTACCTCATTTTCTAATGAATATGGAAAATCATATAAATACTCTTTTAATTCTTTTTCTATTATTTTAATTTCATCTTTATAAATAATATTATTAAATAACTGTGTATTTTTTATAGACAGTTCAGGGTTAAATCTACTTTTTCTATTAATATGATCTTCTTTATTAAATCCTAAATGATTTATAATTATATTTAAAGTATCATCATATTTATAAATTAAATCTTCAAATTTAACTCTTAAAACCTTGCTTGAATTACATTCTTTTTCACTTTCTCTCATTCTACGATAGTATTTACAGAAATCGTTTGCATCTAATGGAATCGGAACACATATCTGCTTTTGTTGCCAAATATATTTATTTATAATGAATACATCTCTAGGATCTCGTTCTACTACAATTACTCTTAACCTATCATCAAAATAGTTATCAACTCTATGAAGATTAAACGGTAGTAAAAATTGGTCTAGCACAACATTTTCTTCACCTCTAGATATTTTTTCAATTATTTTATATATATAATTTTGTGACTTTTTATAAAATTCTTCTTTTGTTGGTAGGCAAATTTTCATTCCGTCATTATACTTTAGAACCTTCTTAAATTTAATCTTATTAAGTGTTAGTATTTTTAAAGGCTTTCGTACTAATAATTTAAAGAACATTTTGGCATTAACTTCTTCGTTCATGTACCAATATCCATCATAATGAAAATTTATTAGTGAATTGATATATTCATTTGTGATATCCATAAAGTCATTTCCAATTATCTTTTTATAATTTCCAACCCACCAAAATTTTTTATTATATAGTTTTTTCATTTGATTTTCAAAAGTACGTATGGCCTCATCGCTTCTTATAGCATTATTTCCAATTAATAACTTGTCCTCTAAATCAAAAAGACCATTAGGACAATGCAGTAGAACATACTCATACGTTTTAAATTCATTTTTACAATTTTTAAATTCTGCAACTAAATCTGTAACTGCTGAAGAGCCAGAACCCATATAACCAGTTGGTATAATTATTTTATTCATTTTTCCCCCTTAATTTTAGTTTGTTATTAAATTTGTTAAGAACTATATATAAAGACTCGTCTTTTTTTATTAATAAAACTCCTCCGTATAAAACCACACATAACGCCATAGTAACAATAATATTAGCATAAAATCCAAAGTTGATGGTTTTTACAATATATGATATAGGAATAAAACATAGTGCTAAAATAAAATACGTAATATTTTGTTTTGTTAATAATGGATTTGTTATATTCATTTTCCTTTTAATGTAAAGATATTGTGTGGTTATTAATGCTACTTCAGCTATTCCAGTTGTAAGCATTGCATTAAAAGGAGTAAGTACATTAAATATAACTAAAAGGCTGTTCATTATTAAATTTGCAATACCATATAAAAAAGAAAGTTTCACTATAATTTTTTCTTTATCATTTACATATAAAACTAAATTTGTTAAAACTGATTCTATACTTATAATAATTCTTATAATACATGCCAAAATTAATGTGTTAGATATATTTGGGTATTTGTCGCCGGCATACAAAAATACTACTTCTTTACTTAAAACTGCTACACCAAAACACATGGGAACTATTATAAAAAATAAGCTTGATATTGATGTTTTTAATGTTTTTTTATAAGATTCTAGTCCCTCTGTTCTAACAATATATGATAATCTTGGAATTGAAACATTTATTACAGCATATGGTATAGAAGCTAGCATTGATATTAAATAATAAGGGATATAATATTCTGTTACAGCTACATCTGATACAAATTTTCCAAGCATTATTCTATCTAATTGTCCATAAAGTATTTCTACATTTGTAAGTACTAATACTAAAAATAATGGTTTAATATATTGAAGTATTTTTAAATTTTTAAAATTAAATTTAATTTTTCTTTTAATATATATGTAGCTTATTATATTATTTAAAAATACTATGAAAGATATTACTACTGCATAAATAATTATATCATCAGGCTTTTTTACAAACATTAATAATAAAACAAAATATATTATTTTTACAAATAATGTTTTTATTGTTATAAACTTATAATTTTCTAATGCTTCATTTAAAAACTCTATATAAAATATATTTGCTACTATTTGTATAATAAAAACCATGTATATTTTTGTTGTAATACCATTAGAAGAAATCAATGCATATACAACATAAATAATGCCAACTAGCAAATTAGTTATAATCCCTATTACAAAAAGGTTGGTAAATAAACTTGCAACTTTCTTTTCATCATTTCTAATTTTACTGATTTCCCTTACACCAAATGTATAAATTCCAAAGGTTGCGAAAATTAGAAAAATTTGAAATTCTGCATAAACTTTATTATAGGCTCCATATAAATCAACATTTAACAGTTTAGTTATATATGGACCTATAATTATAGGTATAGCAATATTTACTATGCTAAGTAGAGCTTTATATATTGAATTTTTAAACAATGATTTTGACTGCATATTTATTTGTTTTCTCCTTCGTATGTTGTTTTATTTTTTACCCTAAAAATATCCTTGTACCCTATGGCAATAATTGCCCCCGCAATCAGAGCAAAAGACAATGCTTTCCAAATTCCACTATCTATCCAAATTGTAGCAAACAATCCAAAAGTAGCACTTATTCCATACAAAATAAATACAGCCTGCTTTTGAGTATATCCTTTGTCTATTAATTTGTGATGTAAATGTCCACGGTCTGCTTTAAATACAGCTTTTAATGATTTTTCTTTAAATATTCTTCTTATTATAGCAAACGATGTATCAAATACTGGTAATGCCAAAACTAATAAAGGAGCTATAATTGTAGTTGCAGTATATGTTTTTGCTGAACCCATTATTGAAATTATCGCAATCATGAAACCTAAAAAGTTCGAACCAGTATCACCTAAAAATGTTCTTGCTGGATTCATATTATAAGGCATAAATCCTACTATGGCTCCTGCTAAAGCAATAATTAAAATAATTGAAAAAATTGTTGAACCATTAATTATAAATATTATAAGTAGTGATAAACAAGCAATTAAACAAACTCCTGCTGCTAATCCATCTAAACCATCTGTTAAATTAATAGCATTTGTTATTCCTATTATCCATATAAAAGTTATTAAATTTAGTATTATTTGTTGATATTTTAAATTTTCTAATACTTTTATATTTTCTATTTTTATACCACTTTTTATAATAATGATTGTTGCTAACATCTGCCCTAATAATTTAATATATGGTTTAATACCTTTTGTATCATCAAAAAAGCAAAATATCCCTAATACAATTGTTCCTAAAAATATGCCCACCATTTTATAAATATATTTTTCATCATCAAACAAATTTATCTTTTTTTCAATGCTCATTGTAACAAACAAATAAGTTGTTGATGCTATAAGTCCAGCTATGATAGCTATTCCTCCCAACCTAGGTGTTATTTTTTTATGTATTTTTCTGCTACTAGTTTTAGGATTGTCTAATGCACCTACTTTTTTAGCTAATCTTACCGTATATGGTGTAACTACGTATGATACCAAGAACGCTATCATAAATGCAATAAAAATATCACTCCACATATTAACACTCCTGTTTCTAATCTTTAAATTTTTATTCTTTCTATTTCCGTAAATATTTTACTATTTATTTATATCAAAGTCAAATAAAAAACTACCTTTTTAATAGAATAGTTTTATTCCTATCGTTACTAAATAACATTTTTATAGATACAACAGCTACTTAAAAGATGTATTAACTTAAAAAGCAATACTATTATGGAGTATTTTTTATCTAATTTAATTATTACATTACTTGACTTTATTGGAAAAATGAAAGATAATATGCTTGAACTTGAAGTAATTTAATTTTGAAGGATTGTTGAAGTATGAATAAAAATATTTTAATTATTGTTAATCCAAATGCCGGAAAGGGCAAGGTTCAAAAGAAAATTCATAAAATTGCTAATAATTTTTCAAAGCAAGATTATGTTGTAGATATAATTTATACTAAAAAGAATTATTCTGCAAAAGATATAATTCAAGATTATAAAGGTCCATTACAATTAGTTATTTGTTGTGGTGGAGATGGTACTTTAAATGATTTAATAAATGCTGTTATGTTATTAGAAAACAAGCCAAAGATCAGCTTTATCCCACTTGGAACAATGAATGATTTTGCAAATACAATTCAATTATTTAAACATAGATTTTTTATGAGAAACAATATGAAAAATTGCAAAACTATAAAAGCTGATATCGGAAAATTTAATAATAAATATTTTAATTATGTTTGTGCTTTTGGTGCATTTACTATGGTACCTTATGTAACAAAACAATCGTTAAAAAAAGTTTTTGGAAAGTTAGCTTATTTTATTGTTGGTGTGCGATACATAGCGAAAATTAAAGCATATAATGTAAAAATAGATGTAGATGGCAAAATTATAAAAGATAATGTTATTTACGGCTCTATAAGCAATTCTAAATCTATTGGTGGTTTTCAATGGTTTAGAAAAAGAGATATAGATATTGCAGATGGTAAATATGAAGTGGTTCTCGTAAGAAATCCAAAATATAAAATAGGTATGATTGCTATTGTTTTTAATATATTATTTAAGCAATACAATAATAAAAATTTCTTATATTTACAAGGAAGCAACATCAAAATTAATTCATCTATAAATTTAAAATGGACATTAGATGGAGAATATGGCGGAAGGCAAAAAGAAGTCATCATACAAAATAATAAAAAAGCTGTAGAATATGTAATTCCCGGTTTTAACATCTAGAAAAAGGAAGGTAAAAATATGTCTAAAAATTTGAGCATAAATGATATTTGTAAAATATGTAAAGGAACTTTGCTTTGTGGAGATGGAAATATTATTGCAAATAAATTTTCAATTGATACTAGAACTTTAGAAGAAGGAAGCATATATATTGCAATAAAAGGAGAAAGCTCTGATGGCAATAAATATGTAAATGAAGCTTTTACTAAAGGTGCACTGGCTTGTATTATTGATGAAGATATCGATACAAAAAAATACATTAATAATACTATTATTAAAGTAGAAAATGGAATAAAAGCTTTACAAGATTTAGCAATATATAAAAGAAATTTATATAATATTCCTGTTGTTGCAGTTACGGGGAGCGTTGGTAAGACTAGTACAAAAGATATTATTGCGAGTGTGCTTAGTCAAAAATTTGATGTTTTAAAAACTGAAGGTAATTTTAATAATCATATTGGCCTTCCTCTAACATTACTTAACTTAAAAAACCACACTGCTGTTGTTGTAGAAATGGGTATGAACCATCAAGGAGAGATTTCCATTCTTAGTAAAATTGCAAGGCCTACAATTGCAGTTATTACAAATGTTGGGAGTTCTCATATTGGAAATCTTGGTTCAAGAGAAAATATTTTAAAAGCTAAATTAGAAATATTGGATGGATTGCAAGAAAATGGCACTTTAATTATTAATAATGATAATGATTTATTACATAATTGGAATCAAAGCGTAAATAGAAATAATATTTGTACTTATGGAATAGAAAATACAAGTGATTTTGTTGCAACAAATATTTCAGAAGGAAATAATTTCTCATCATTTATAATTGATAATAACAAAATAAAAGTTCATGTAGCTGGAAGGCACTTTATCTATAATGCTCTTTCTGCATATTGTGTTGGAAAAATTTTACAAATTGAAGATGACAAAATTATTAAAGGAATTTCTAAATTTGAACTAACTTCAAAAAGAATGGAATTGAAAAAAACCGATACTGGAATGCAAGTTATTGCAGATTATTATAATGCTAGTTATGAATCTATGAAAATGGCATTAGAAGTACTCTCTAAATCCAATGCAGAAACCAAAATTGCTGTTTTAGGAGATATGTTAGAACTTGGAAATTTCTCTGAAGAACTTCACAAAAAAGTGGGAACATGTGTAAAAGATAATAATATAGATATTTTAATAACAGTAGGAAAGCAAGCAAAATATATAGCAAAACAGGCAAAAGATTTAGGACTTAATGACATATATATGTGTAGTAATAATCAAGAGGCAGTAGAAATTTTATCTAAAAAAGCTACTCCAAAGTCTAGCATATTGCTCAAAGCCTCTCATGGAATGCATTTTGAAGAAATTGACCAATCTATTAAATAAGGAGATTTATAAATGAATTTAAAAGATATAGAAAAAATTGTTAAAGGAACTTTATCAGACAAACGCTTTTACCATTCTGTTTGTGTAATGAATAAATGTGCAGAATTAGCAAAAAAATATAATATAGATGTAGAAACTGCAAAAAAAGTGGGACTTGCACATGATATTGCAAAAGAAATGACTACTGAAGAAAAATTAGCATATATTTCTGCTAATAATATTAAAGTAGAAGATATTGAAGTAAATAATCCTGGATTGCTACATGCAATAATTGGTGCAGATATTGTAAAAAAACAATTTGGTTTTTCAGAAGAAATGTGCAATGCTATAAAATATCATTCAACAGCTAAAGAAGACATGACTTTGCTGGAAAAAATTGTATACATTTCTGATTGGTGTGGAGACGATAGGACCTTTGAAGAAGCCAAAAATATACGAAATATTTTAGTCGAGTCTGATATTGACTCTGCAATTTTATACTCATTTGATGTAATAATAAAAGAACAATTGGAAAATCGAACTGAAATTCATTTAAACACAATAAAAGCACGAAATTTTTTATTAAGGAGATAAATTAATGAGATTTATTCATATGGCAGACATGCATTTTGATACACCTTTTACTTTTTTGAATTCTAAAGAAGATTTAGGAAATATTAGAAGATTAGAACAAAGACAAGTTTTTAAAGAAATTATTGAATATATTAAGCTAAATAAAATTCCATACTTTTTTATATGTGGGGATTTATATGAACACCAATATGTAAAAGAAAGTACTATTGAATTTATTAATAATTTATTTAAAGATATTCCAGAAACGAAAATATTTATTACCCCAGGAAATCATGATCCAATTTTAAAAAAATCATTTTATAATAATTATAATTGGAATAATAATGTTTATATATTTAATTCAGACATCGGTATTTATGAATTTTCAGATGTTGATATTTATGGTTTTGGTTTTGATGATTTTTATTTTAATAAAAATTTAATCGGGGAAATTAAAATAAAAAATAAAAATAAAATTAATATATTATTAACACATGGTACATTAAATGGAAGTGCCATCGGTGATATAAATTATAATTCAATGTCTGAAAGCACTCTAAAATCACTGGAGTTCGACTATGTTGCACTTGGTCATATACATAAAAAAGATATCAAAAATAATATTGTTTATCCTGGTTCTACTATTTCTTTAGGATTTGATGAATTAGGAGAACATGGAATATTAGATGTTAATCTAAATAAAGATTTTTTAAACATTAATTTTATTCCTTTTGATAAAACCAGTTTTGAAGAAATTAATTTAGATATATCTGAAATAAAAACCGAAGATGAATTAATTGAAAAAATAAATAATTTAAAATTAAATAAAAATAATTATTATAAATTAATTTTTTTTGGAATTAATTTATTCGAAATAAATATAAATAAAATATTAAAAATAAATACTCAAAAAAATATTTTAAAAATAAAAAATGAAACAAAATCTAATATTGATATAGAAAAAATCATGAAGCAAAATAATTTAAAAAGTTACTTTGTGTCAGAAATATTAAATCCAGAAAATGGAAATTTCTTTACTGAAGAAGACTTAAAAAAAG